>JANRLT010000063.1 GCA_033762255.1 Pirellulales bacterium
CGTCCCCCGTTCGCCCCGAAACCTCCCGAGGCGACAACCCCAGGACCGATATTGCCGCATCCGCCACGGATTCCCCCAAAGCTTCCCCTCCCTCCAAGCCTCGCGAAGGTTTTTCCGGACGGACTTCGCCCCTGGGGGGGCGCGTGGGCCAGTTGCACAGGGGCGCGTCGGCCACCTCGACCTTGACGGCCACGGGTTCCACCCTGGACAGCGCTCCCTTGCGTCGGGATGACTACATTCCCCCGGGTGGCGTGGTGCGGGCTAAACCCCAAATGCTAACGGGCCGCAAGGAGCCTGATTCCGAAGGGGGAGAGGATAAAACCAAACAACGCGGCAAAAAAGAACCGCCTAAGCCCACGATTCGCGTCGCCCCTATTAACTTGGCGCCGCTGACCCCCCCCAAACCACAAAAGTCCAACGAGCCCGCGCCGCAAAAGCCGGTGATCCGGTTGCCGGTGGACGTTATCAAATCATCCAAGGCTGGCGGAGCCAAACCGCTCGAAGCGCACATGAAGCGCTCCGAGGCCAAAACCGCCGAACAGCCCAAGGGACGCGCGGTAGCCAAGGCGCTCACCCCTGAGGAAGAAAAGGAAGCCAAAAAGAAGGGCAAAAGCGGCCCCGCCGAGCAACAGGACATGCTGCTGGGGGGACGCGAGGGACGGCTAAAGACCCGCAAAGAAAAAGACGTTCAAAAACCCAAGGCCAAGGTGGAAGATGAGGATGCACCTGTAGGGCGGATTTCCCGTCCGGTCAATCGCAACAAAATCATCCGCCGCGGTTCGGGAAGCACCGCCGCGCCTCGAAAGTCCAAGATTGTGCTGCAAATCCCCTGCTCGGTAAGGGAATTCTCCGAAGCCGCCGGTATCTCCGCGGCCCAAGTTCTGGGTAAATTATTGGGCATGGGAAAAATGGTCACCATCACCGGCTTGCTGGATGATGAGACGGCGGAGTTCCTGGCGCTGGAATTTGGCGTGGAGGTGGAACTGCGCAAACCGGCGGACGCGGAAGAGACCTTATTGTCCGACGCCGATGCCGAGGATGATCCCGCCACCCTGCTGTCCCGCCCGCCGGTCATCACTTTTTTGGGACACGTCGATCACGGCAAAACCAGCTTGCTGGATAAGATTATCGGCATTGACGTGGCCAGCGGCGAAAGCGGGGGGATCACCCAGCATATTCGCGCGTATCAAATCGAACATCATGGCCGCCAGATCTCGTTTGTGGATACGCCGGGGCATGAGGCCTTTACCGAAATGCGGGCCCGCGGGGCCAATGTGACCGACATCGCCGTGCTGGTTGTCGCCGCCGACGACGGCGTCATGCCCCAGACCGAGGAAGCGATCAGCCACGCCCGCGCGGCGGGCGTGCCGATTGTCGTGGCCCTCAATAAAATCGACCTGCCCGGCGTGGACGAACAAAAAATCTTTAGCCAGTTGGCCACGGCGGGACTGCTTCCCACCGAATGGGGGGGCGAAGTTGAAGTCGTCCGCACCAGCGCCCTCACCGGCAAGGGGTTGGATGATCTTTTGGAAACGCTGTTTACCATCGCCGAATTGCACGAACTACGGGCCAATCCCGACCGTCTGGCGGTCGGCACCTGTCTGGAGGCCGAAGTGCATGGCGACCGGGGCGTCATTGCAAAATTTATCGTCCAGCGCGGAACGCTGCGCGTGGGTGACGCCGTGGTGTGCGGTTCCGCCAGCGGCTACATCAAGGCGATGTTTAACACGCTCAAGCCGCGGGAAAAACTGGAAGAAGCCGGCCCGTCGACTCCTGTGAATATCACGGGATTGGACACCGCCCCCAGCGCGGGGCAGCATTTTTATGCGGTCAAGGACATTTCCCAGGCCCGGGAAGTCGCCTCGAAACGGGAGATTCGGCAACGGGATCTGGTCATCGGCGGCAAGGGGACCCAGCACATCACCCTGGAAACCATTTTGGAGCGGATCAGCACCGAACAAGCCAAAAATCTGAATCTGATCCTCCGGGCGGACACCCGCGGTTCGATCGAGGCGATCCTCAAGGAATTTACCAAGCTGGAACATCCCGAAGTAAAAATCAAAGTCTTGCAGGCCAGCGTGGGGGGCATTTCCGAGGCGGACATTCATCTGGCCGACGCCTCCGACGCGATTGTGTTGGGCTTTAATGTCGTTCCCGACGAAAAGGCCCGCGGCCTGGCCGAGCAGCGCGGCGTGCAAATTCGCCGTTACGAAATCATTTACAAATTAACGGAAGACCTCAAGGCCGCCCTCGAGGGCATGCTTAAACCAGAGCAGCGCGAGATGGACCTGGGCCGCGCGCTCGTGCAACGCACGTTTGCCATCAGCCGGGTCGGGACCATTGCCGGTTGTCGCGTCCTGTCGGGGATCATTCCCCGCAACGCGCGGATGCGCGTCATTCGCGACAGCCGCGTTATTGGCGAATATTCGATCGAGACCCTCAAGCGCGAAAAGGACGACGCCAAGGAAGTTCGCGAGGGGCTGGAATGCGGCATTAAGCTTGCCGGGTACAACGATATCAAGGAAGGGGATATTTTAGAGGCATACCGCATCGAGGAAATCGCCCGCACCTTGTAGTCCGCCCGTTCGGTTGTCGGACGCGAAGGCATCATCTCCCCCATAAAAAACATCGCCGGTCCAGCGCTTGCTCCTTCCCCCGCGTTATTACTGGTTTTACCATTTTTTTGAATCCCTATGTCCCGCCGCCTGCTCAAAGCCGCCGAAGCCATCCGTGAGGTCGTCAGCATGGCGATCCTGGCGGAAATGCGCGATCCGCGCGTGATCGGCGTGACGGTCATCGGCGTCGATGTCGCCCCGGACATGCGCTCGGCCAAAGTGATGGTCTCGATCATGGGGAGCGAAAAAAAACAGGCCCGCGCGCTGGCGGCCCTGCAGGGGGGAGCCGGTTTTTTGCAAAGCCGCATTGCCGAAAAGATCGACACGCGCTACACGCCGCGCTTGACGTTTGTGCTGGACAAAGGGGTCAAGCAGTCGTTGGAAGTGCTCAAAATTCTCAAGCAAGTCCTTCCCCCCGAAGGAGAGTCGGCGGCGCAATCGCCCGCTGTACCCGGCGACGCCATGAGCGGGCATGCCACACCGCCAGGACCGAACGTGTCGGAAGACGCCCATGATGTTGATCCCCGGGGCGTGCCGACCTCTGACGATGATGATCCGCTTTCCGGCGAATTCGACATGGCGGATGGTGATTGGGAAGAAAATGATGATGCAGACGATGTTGATCCCGACGAAGACGAAGGCCCCGACGATTCCGTAAGTGGCCGCGCTCCCCCTTCCTAAACCCGCCGCCCGCCGTATGGACCGGGCGCGTCCGCCAGTTGCGAATGTTTTTCCCTCTTCCGCTGTTTTACAACCTGGATTAGCGATTTAGCGAAACGAGACTCTGGCTTATGGCGAATACCAATCGTGCTCCTTTGTTAAACAAACTGACCAAGGCGCTCCGGCATTACAAAGTTTCCCCCCCGCCCAAGGATCGTCCTTTGATGGAGACCTTGTTATACGCGGCTTGTTTAGAGAATTCCCCGCCGGCGGCGGCGGACGCCGCGTTTGAAAATCTCCAGACAAAATTTGTCGAGTGGAACGAGGTGCGCGTCAGCACGATCACGGAATTAGCCGAGGCCATGTCGGGTTGTTTTGAACCAACGGTGGCGGCGGCCAACATGAAGCGCGTGTTGCAGGGTGTGTTTGAGGCGGTGTATTCCTTTGATCTGGAAGCTTTAAAAAAGCAAAATTTGGGGGCGGCGGTCAAGCAATTGGAAAAAATGGCTAACCCCACTCCCTTTATTTTGAATTACGCGGTGCAGCACTCGCTGGGGGGGCATGCCATCCCCTTGGATCGCGGCGCGTGGGAGACGCTGGTCATTACCGGAATCGCCACCCCGCAAGAAGCGGCGACCGGCGCGCTCACGGGACTGGAACGGGCCATCCCCAAAAATAAAGGCCAAGAGTTTGCCTCGCAATTGCACCAACTGGGTGCGGAGTATTTGCACAATCCCCAGGCGCCGGCGGTTCGTAAACTCCTAAGCGGGGTGAACTCCGCCGCGGTCTTTCCCAAGCGGGGAGAATCGGCCCTGAAGCTTCCCGATCCCCCCCCCAAGCCGGAAAAGACCGACAAAAAATCCGACAAGCCCGAGGCCGAAAAGTCCAAATCCAAGACCGACAAAACCCCCAAAGGGAAGGAATCCGTCAAAGCCGAAGCCAAAGCCCCGGCCAAGTCCGACCCCCCCCGTGTCAAAAAAGGGGAAAAGTCCCCCGATAAACCGGCGGATAAGGGCGTGGATAAATCCACCGAGAAAACCACGGACAAATCCGCCGAAAAATCCCCGGAAAAGGCCAAATCCGCGGGAAAATCCGAACCCAAGGGAGATGGCAAAAAATCCGCCAATGGCAAGGCCAAACCAGCCGCCGCCAAAAAATCCCCCACCAAGCAACTGGCCAAACGTAAGCCGCGCTAAGCGGCCCGCCGCGCGTTCGCTTTTTCAGCGCGGCTCGTTCCTCCTTCACGTGGGATCGCCTGGGTGGACGCCGATCCGTCCTGATCCTGATTTATCCTTTGTCCTAGCAGTTTTGGTGGCGCATGGCCGGACATTCCCATTGGGCAAACATCTCCCGCAAAAAAGCGATTATCGATAATAAGCGCGGCAAGCTCTGGAGCAAGCTGGCCAAGGCGATCATCGCCGCCGCCAAATCCGGCGGAGGCGACCCCGGCATGAATCTGCGCCTGCGGTATGCCATCGACGACGCCAAGGCCGTCAGCATGCCCAAGGAAAACATCCAGCGCGCGGTGAAGGTGGGCATTGGCGAACTGGAGGGGGGAAACCTGGAGGAGATCATTTACGAGGGGTACGGTCCCGGCGGCGTGGCGGTGATGTGCGAGATATTGACCGACAACCGCAACCGCACCGCGCCGGAAATTCGCAAAAACTTTGAAATGTGCGACGGCAAAATGGGGGCCACGGGTTGCGTGTCGTACTTGTTTGAGCGCAAGGGGGTGTTTGTGCTGGCGGGGGACGCCGTGGCCGAGGACCGCCTGCTGGAGATCACGCTGGAGGCCGGCGCGGACGATGTCAAAACCGTTGAGGACAAATTTGAAGTCCACTGCGCGCCCGAGGCTTACACCGCCGTGGCGGAAGCGCTCTCCGCGGCCAATATCACCACCGAATCGCACAGCATTTTGCGCCTGCCGACCAACACCGTCGAGGTGGACGACCCCGACACCGCGCGCAAGGTGCTTAAACTGATGGAGCTGTTGGACAATCACGACGATGTGCAAAATGTATCGGCCAACTTTAGCATTCCCGACGAAGCTCTCGCGCAATTAGAACAGTAGCAAAATGCAATCCCTGGGCCTGGCCTGTAGGAGGCAACTCTGTTGCCGAAAAACCTTGTTGGCGAAAAAGCCACAGGAGGGCAAGGAAAAATGTAGGAGGCAACTCCGTTGCCGAAAAACCTTGTTGGCGAAAAAGTTGCCGAAGGGGTGTGGAAAACAACTCTGTCATCACACAAATTCGTGAACGGCGGGGTAGCACCGTTGAAGCTTGCATTTTCAACTAGAGCAGAACATTTCTTGCAGTTTCCATTTCCTTGCAACAGACTTAGACACTTTGAAAAACCTCGTGTGCCACTGTCATTTTGCCAGAGGCACCAAAAGGGTATGCCATCCCCAATAGGTTAGGAATTCTTAGTCAAGACTTTTCAGAATTCCTATCTGTTTCATATCATCAAGCTCTCGTCTCTGCACTGGTGTTCCACCAAGGGCACCCGACTATTTCACAAAATGGCCAAGTTTTTGGTTGTTCGTGGGGGTGCAAGGATATGACTGTCAGCAAGAGTAGGGCAACGCTAGAATAGAATGAATGGTATTCTTCAGTACTACCCAGCCGAAATCGGTGAGCGGCTCCGGCATTGCCAGGCGCCCCCTCGCCAAACTCTACTTCTTGAAGCTGTAGTTCGGATTTTGCGGATCAAAATCGGCGTCGGTCAGTCCGGGGTTCAACTTCAAGTCCACATAAGCATAAACTTCGGTCAGCACCGGCGGCCCGCCGGTCTTTTCCGGCCATTCATAAGCTTCGTACCGGACCGGCACGTTCATTTCGTCGTCCACATAAATCCGCGTGATATGGAAGAGTAAGTTTTTCCGCGGAACCGGGTGGACCACTTGCATCAACGTGCAGGGGCGTTGGTTGATTTCGGAAGGGACGATCGACACGTCGCATTCGCCGAATTGGCGGTCGTTTTCGGCAACTTCCACCAGCCGGCGGGTGAGGTTGTATATCCCGACTTCGGTGATCGCGTAACGATTTCCCTTCATCGCCAGCGCCGAGTTAGGTTTGAGCGACACCATGCCGAGATTGAAGCCGCGTCTTTCGTGGGCCAAGAGATTGCCGTCGTTGGCCCCGTGGACGAAGATGACCTCGCGGCCTTTGGCGTCGTCGGGCTTTTTGAACTTCATATATACGCTAAATGGCTCGTGGCGAACCTTGGTCTCGATCTCCTCGACTTCTTGCAGCTTGCCGTCGATCCGTTCCCGTTTGATCAAGGTGCAGGTGTAGTCCTTGATGTCTTCCTTGATATGTTTCAGGCCTTCATAGGCCCGCTTCAACGCCGGATCCAAGGGGTGTGCATTGGGATCGGCGTTTTGAGCCGGTTGGGAATTTTGTGCCGGTTGCGGGGGAACGGCGTGGGCTAGGACGGTCGAACCGCAGGCGAGGCTGGCGAGTAGGACGCAATAGAGCCAACGTCGCAAGAGCGAGGGACGGGACATGAATCAACTCCTGTTTTTCTTTTTTTGGATGGGTACGGAATTCACTCCGATGAATTCCTCGCAGGTGCCTCAGCTTACTCGTCAACTTTGCCGGCGTAGCCGCAAGAGGAAATAGAGAGACGGCTGAACCTTAATCTAGGTCACTACCTGCTCGCAATTCCTTCTGGTCGTTGCGCGGCACCGATAAGCTGGCGTCAATCGGCGCCGGGTGCGCAATACAACTAACTTAGCACAACTTGTTGATTGACAATATCAATCGCACCATCATTATATAATCTGTTTAACAACATATTAAAATCACTTTTCCCAATCCACTTGCGATAATCGCATATTTTCGCGGATAGAGCCACATGCCAAAATGTAATATAGTCACATGATGTCAAGTGTGCTCCACCCCATGGACTAATCTTGCAAACATTGTTTGATAATATTGTAAGCTCCGGTATCCAATTTACATACTTTTTGAACCAACTTCGATAAAATGCTTCCCCCGCGAGTTCCTCACCCTCAATGAAAATGCTTTCACCGGCATCAATATTTCTCGTAAAATAAAAGCTGTTATATGAATTTCCAGAGACACCTAACGCAAACCAAAAGTGTTTCATATAGTCAAAGACTATAAGTGCGTGTCTATTCGGTTGCACACGTAATTCAGGAAAAGAAGTAAAGGATACTGATTGAATCATGTCCAGCCTAACGTGGGGCTCGTTGATCTTTCCATCAGAAGCATTTGCAATCACTATTTTAAAGTCCTTCGGTAACTCAGCGTATTTAATAATTTCAGCCGTTGAATCCATCTTGCCTTCCCAAACGCTTTTAGCATAAGACTTCCATCGCCTTGTAACTTCACGCTCTGTTCCGATGAGGAATTCAGGATAAACCATGAGGTCAGGACGTGCGAAATCTGCAAAATTAATCATGGCAATATCACGCAATAGTGTAATTATTCCGTCTTTTTTAAAAGGTATTGGAAGTTACTTGTGATATTTGTGAAAATCTCTGAAAGCAAATCTTGCGTAAAGCTACCTCGGGTGCCTCAGCTTACTCGTCAACTTTGCCGGCGTAGCCGCAAGAGGAAATGGAGAGACGGTTGAACCTTAATCTAGGTCACTACCTGCTCACAATTCCCTCTGGTCGCTACGCGACACCGGTAGGCTGCGCCAACCGGTGCTGCCTGCTGTGGACCGCACTGCTGGACAAGCCAGCAGTGGCACACTTTACCGAACACCAAATACCAAGCACCGCTGCGCCGCTAACCGGGAACTCCTCCCTCCCCTACGCCCCGTACTTGCCCATGCGGCCCGCGTTGGAGAGCGCCAGCGTCATCAGGTATTTGGACTCAAAGATGCCCAGGCCTCCCCGCAACGCCTGGCTCTCGCCAAATTTAGTCGTCCCATCGTACCGACAGCAGTCGCTGGCCAGCACCGTTGGCACCGGATGCCACGAATGGCTCTTTAGATAGCTGGGTGTGCTATGGTCGCCAGTGACAATCAGCACAGTCGGATTAAGCGCGGTGATGCCGGGGAGGGCGGCGTCCAGTTCTTCGATCCGCTGCACCTTGGCGGGGAAGTTGCCGTCCTCGCCCGTGCTATCGGTGTACTTAAAGTGGATAAAGAAAAAGTCGTACTGCTCCCAATATTGTTTTAGCGTGTCAATCTGCTCGGCCAGGGTCTGGCATTTGCCCAACAGATTCATCCCCACCAGCCGCGCTAGCCCCTTATACATGGGATAGACGGCGATGGCGGCGGCCTTTAGTCCGTACACTTCTTCATAACTAGGGAGCGCGGGTTTGGGGGAAAAGCCCCGTAACGTCAGGCCGTTGGCTTTTTTCTCATTGGCTAACAGGGCCGTGGCTTGTTTGATAAATTCCGCGGCGACCTGGGCGGTCTTTTCGCTGGCCGCATCCAAGGCCCGCGGAGCGAGCGGCGGCACGCCAGTCTGCTGGGGATCGGTATCGGCGACGGCCCCGCCCAGTTTGTTTGCCCCCTCCCCTGCCCCGCGCAGGACCACGACAAAGCGGTGTTCTTTGACCGGTTCGACAAAGACCTCCACGCCGGGGATTTTTACCTGCCGCATGCGCACGGCCAGGGGGGCGGATTCCTCACTGCTAATGCGTCCAGCGCGGCGATCGCTAATTTTGCCCGCCCCGTCCAACGTACAAAAGTTGCCGCGAATGGCCACATCGTTTGGGCCAAGCTCAAAGCCGATGCCGGTCGCCTCGAGCGCGCCGCGGCCAATGACGTAGTGCAGCGGATCATAACCAAATAGGCCCAGGTGACCGGGTCCGCTGCCCGGGGCAATGCCGGGGAGCACGGGGATCGACCCGCCGCAGACACCGCGGCGGCAAAGCGCGTCCAGGTTGGGCGTGCGGGCGGATTCAAGTTCCGTCAGGCCACCCGGTTCCAGGGGAAGGCCGCCTAGTCCGTCCGCGACCAGCAGGACGATTTTGGAAGAGTTTTTGACGTGCAGTTCGCGGGTCAGGGTATGAATGTCGGTCATGGGGATGGGAGGAAGTGATTATGGGGAAATGCCGGGGGTGAGTGGCAAACAGGATTCGAAGCAAGTTATCAGCAGTATTGGCAACCATCGTAATTTATATCTTTGACGATAAATAGCCAAGACTCCTACTGCTATTAGGAGAACGTTCCCCACCAATAGCCCCCAATTTACATCAAATCGCGTCGCTTTACCAAGGATTGGCCTGGCCTGCGAATCGCTAAAATTCGAACTTCTTGACTAACAATTGTAAAGAGGGCACGAGTGGCAAAACGACTTTTGGTTCTAATAATAACTCTCTCAGCGTATAATTAAATTTGTAGCTTTCAGATGCGATAGGCCTTTGCTTCGAGATTGATTTCTAGCTTTTTTAAGGCGTTAAGGATTTTTAACCGTCACTGTTCCACAGTTTCCGGGGCAAACTGGCGGATATAATCACAAGCCTTGTTCAAATCCCGTATGGCACGCGCGGTAAGCAGTACTGCATATCGTTCCATAAAGTGGCTCAAGCTGACTTGCGGGCTTCTGCCAACAGATCATCCAATGGCCGCATTCGGCTGGCTTCCATATCGGCAATACCCTCGTGAATAGCTTGTATGGTATCCTCGTCCTCTTGCGTGGACTGAGTCGTGCAAAGCGAAAATTCTTCCCATGCTGATAACGCTTGCCGTAACAAATCGTCTTCATTGGGATAGTTGCCCGTGGACATGCATTGCTGTACCAATAGGGCGACGTCAGGTGGAAACTGATAGGGCACGGCGAATTCTTCTGCTAAAAAATCAAAAACGACTTTAATAATATATCACGCGATACTCCAGCATGAACGTGCCCACCCCCCGGGAAAAACCAGCCTAAAGTTGAAATTGATACGTTCCTTCTTATAACCCTACCCCATCCCCTGGCACAAAATCAAGCGCGGGGGATGGCAAAAACACTCGGGCGCACGTTGATTTTGCCAGCTCCCGCGCAAAGTCGGCGTGAATTCTGCTGGACGATCCGCGCGGGGATGGCTAACATAAAATTTACTGAGAATTCTTTGCACCGCGCGCACTTTTTCGATTCCCATCTTGCCAGTTTTCCACCACACACATGACCGCAGATAGCATCAACTTTACCTCCGGCTTGCAGGGCGTGCTGCAGCTCCCCCGCGGCAAGACCGTCGCCTGGCACCCCCAGCAACCCATCCAAAACCTGGGGGATCCGCGGATTTTTGGCACGGTGTTTCAGGACGCGCCTCTTTTTCATCCCGAACTGGTTGAATACATCTGCCGCAAAGCGGCCACCGTTCCGCGCAATAAGCGGGCGGTGGGGGGGAGAAAGGTCCGCGACGCCGAAACCTGGAATCTGCCCGGCATGCAGTTGATTACCTGGCGGGTGTTGCAGTTTTATCGCCAGGCGCTCAATTTATCGGATGCGTATGTGGTGGACCGGTGGGCCAATGTCATGGTGGACCGCGATTATTCCACGCCGCACAGCCATTATGACACGGAATCGGCCGTGTTGTATATTTTAGATCCGGGAGATGAAGACCTGGAAGAGCCGATGGATGGAAACTTTGAAATTATTGATTCGCGAATACCGCTTTGCTGTCCTTATCAGCCGGAGCGGCCCATCCGCGGCATCTCGCCCAAGCTTGTGCCGGGAATGATGATCGTGTTTCCGGCGGAGTATTTGCACCATGTGCGTCCCTACAGCGGTCGCCGCCCCCGCATTACGATGGCCTGGAATGTCAATCCCGGTCCCATGCCGCCGGATTTTCAGTATGATGCCACCAAGCAATTGGAGTTCAAGACCGATGTGATGAAAGGCGTCCCCAAGATGAACTAAGTGTGGCTTATTTGGAATGTAGGGCGGCTAACAGGCGCCCGATCAGGCGCCCGTTCTAAATCAACAAAGCTCAACCCACAACCATTGTGCCTTTTTTCATTACTCTTTTATTTGTCCACCTCGACATGATACTTTTTCAAATGCGCGTACATTCCTTGCGATTATTGCCTGCTTTGCTGCTATCGTGGCTGTGCGGCTTGGTCCCTGCACAGGTTAGCGCCGCCGATGTCAAAATCGAAGAGGGGCTGGTCTATGGGCGGGCGGGGGATGTGGAGCTAAAACTCGATCTGGCCAGTCCGCCCGGGGAGGGGCCTTTTCCGGCGTTGGTGTTTATTCATGGCGGAGGCTGGATGGGGGGGAGCCGCCAGGACTTTCGCGGGGCGATTGTCGATGCGGCCAACCAGGGCTATGTGGCGGTCTCCATCAGTTACCGGCTGATGAAATTTGACGAAACAAAAAAAGAGACCGGCCAGGCGGATCCCATCTTTCCAGCGCAGGTCCACGACGCCAAGGCCGCCGTCCGCTGGGTCCGGGCGAACGCGGCCAAATACCGCATCAATCCGGATAAGATCGGCGCGACCGGGGCCTCCGCCGGCGGGCACTTGTCGCTCATGCTGGGCCTAACCGGTCCCGCGGATAAACTGGAGGGAGAAAGCGGCAGCCCCGACCAGTCAAGCGCGGTCCAAGCCGTGGTGAATATCTTTGGCCCGACGGAAATGGTTAGCGGTTACAAAACCAGTTCGGTCTCGTGGATCTTGCGGCTATTCATGGGGGGGACGCCCGAGGAACAACCCGAACGATACAAGCTGGCAAGTCCGGTGACGTATGTGGACAAGGATGATCCACCGGTCCTGACGCTGCATGGCGACCAGGACGAACTGGTGCCGGTCGCGCAGGCCAAACTTCTGGACGAAAAGCTGACCGCGGCGGGAGGCCGGCACACGCTGGTGATTTTTCCCGGCCAGGGGCATAGCTTTGACGTGCTGCACATCGCCAAAGCCCGCGCCGAGATGTACAAGTTTTTTGACGAGCAGTTAAAGAAGTAGCGGTGAGAGTTATTCGCTGTTCTAATTGGGGGAATGTGAGAAGTGAGCATGCTGACTACGGAATGACTGCTTAGCAGCTTTGGATATTTATTATATTGTCAAGCTGAAGTCGCGCATCGCTGCGGAAACATATTGATTGATAAGCTCTTAACATAGGGTGAACGAAAATAGCATATAATTTTATATATTTTTGACAGATGGCATTTTGCGCACTAGCTTTAATTAATGGGATTATCAGAATTTTTTGATTGAGTCTTATGCGTGCAAAACTCAAATTTGGCTGCCTGCGAAACGCGGTGTCCTTGAATGCTGGCATTCATCCGCTAAGCAACATGCGTCAATGGATGGAGGAATATTGGTATGAGAGGTTGAACTTTGAATTGCCTGACGAAGGCACAAAATCGGAATCGATAGAATGTCCAATCTGTGCGCAACAGGTAACCATTTGCCTGTCAAACGCTAAAAGCAAGTATTTTCTTCTACGGGTGGCGCTATTGATTTGGGCGATTGCCTGCTGGGGAGTGGCCGCACTAATATATATTGGCCCTGGCGCTGATAACACAATCGCGACTTACGTTGCGTATGGAATTGGATTACTTGGGATTATTTGCCTGATCGGTACAATTATGGGAGATCTGCTACCGGCACAATGGCTGAAAGATAGTCTTGTTGCAATAACACACGACGAAGTTCGCAACCACGAACAAGCCCCTGGATACTCCGGAATGCGCGGTCACAAGCTAATTGATATCGAGGTATCCTAGTTGTTAAAGTGTTACTAAACCTGTCTTGGCAACAAATTCCTTAGGGGCAAATTTGCCCTTGCCGAACTGGTTTTTGGTTAGCCGCGACGCGCACCGAAGCGCGGTTGGCTTTTGATCTCTTGTTCCCGGTTAAATGCCAAGGAATATCCCCTAGGGTTGACAGCCCATCGCCAGTGGTTGAGCGTAGCGATTCCACTGGAACAGATCATAAATATTCATGAGGCTCATACAGAGCTGTTCGCTACATTCCAACCCTGGTCCAATTACCGGGTACCACCGGAACTTGTTCCGGTGACGCGCAGCGGCGGGAAGCAAACTGTCATTTATACACTCTCAAGCTTAATTTAGCTCGGCTAGCACTTTGTAAAGGCATCAACTATTGGTTGGGCATTACCGGCTGACACAACCGCGTTGCGGTAGAATTACTGAATTGCGGAGTTCCCTGGGTAGCCGCTGCGCGGCAACCCAGGGCTGAGTTCCATAACCGCGTTGCGGTAAGATTCGCCTATCGCTTTGCTTTCCCAGAGGCAAAGAGGGAACCGCGAATTACCTTATTGTTTGGAAATACAGTGGAATATTGCCCACGGGTTGGAGCGCAACGAACAGCCCAGGGAAATTTGTTATTCCCCCTCCTCAAAAGTTAATCTTATACTTCTCCGTCATCTCCTGGCGGATGCGGGCGGTTTCGGCATGGATACGGTCGGACAGTTGCACGGCGTTGAGGGCCGCCGTGCCCCGTTCCTCCGCCCGAATGGACCGCCGTTCGCCATCCACGTTGCGATACCCATAATAACCATCGTAGGTGTCGTACACGCTGGCGGTCCGAATTCCCTCGTTGATGTTGCCGGTTTTTACGCCGGTGGCGATCGCCCTTAGGTCTTCGGCCACGCCCGCGCTAAAGGCTTGCATAGCGGGATCGACGTTGCTCAGCGGCAGGCGGTCAATCCGTTTGGCGTATTGTTGGATCCAGACAGCCAATTGACCCATCGTGACGGTGTCCTGTTTTTGGTCGAGCAGGTTTTTTAGCAGTTGATCGACCGCCTTAAAGTGATTAAGCGTTGCCTGGGGCATGGTCAATTCTGTGTTATCGGCGGATTCCAGATCAATCGCGGGCATCTCGAATAAACTCCCCAACCGCAGGATGCCCCCCGTCGAAAATTTGCCGTGCAAGGAAAGGCTTTGCTCCTTTTTGGTCACTTGCCAATCTGATAAGTCCTCTAGTTCGGCGCCGATCCGCTTTAATGCCGCGCTGACCAACGGCTGCGCGACGGGGGCCAGGAGCGCGGGATCAGCGGAAAAATCCAACTGCAAGCGGCCCCAAGCGGCGTCATTCACCACCACCTCAAACTTGATCCCCCGCAAGCCCGCCAACAATTCCGCCAACTCGGTCGGATTGCCGGCGGCTTGTTTGGTAAATTCCTGGTTGGCCAGCCAAGTTGCCGCCTGCGATTGCAGGATCGCGTCCTCCAGGTCAATTGCCAGAACAATTTGGGCGTCGGTGGATTTCATCGACTCGCTGGCGGCTAACAGATATGGGGCGATGCGGCCGGAAGGCTGCTTGATCCAGCGGGACAAAAACTGTCGATTGGGCGGAAACAAGATCCCCAGCGTGTCCTGGCCTAGGGACAGGGCATACGCGCCGCGGGGGGACCAGACGACTTTGGTATTGGCCACGTTGTCCACAAAGCCTCGCTCGCGCCGGGCAATATCGGCCAGGGCGGGGAATTTTTCAGCTTTGAGCAGCATGATTTCCCATGCCGCCGCGCGGGATTGCAGATCAATACTAGCCGCGCGCAGGATTTGAGTGGCCTGCGGAGGTATCGACAGCGGACGCGCGGCGTAGTCCGCGTCCCGCTTTTGCCGCCACTCTTGTTTTTGTGCCAAGGGGCTGGCAAAAAGTTTGCTGGCGTCAATTAGCATGACCGCATTGGCTTCGCCCGGAACTCTTTTAAGCAGATCAAGGTATTGCGCGTTCGCCGCCAATACAGGGAACAGCCAACACCAGGCGACTAGCCAATTTCGCAAAACAAAGCTCCGCAACGCGCGTGGTTTCAACATTTTTAGACTCTGGGCCGCAAGAGATAAGAGATCCGGCGAACGCCGACGCTCACATAACCATACCCAAAGCGCGGTCGGTAATTCAAGACATTTGTGGTTTTTGGAGGTTGGGTTACGGAAGATGATTGGAAAATGGGGGCGGTATTTGCGGCCACAGCAAATGGCGATTTGCCGGATTGTGTTTCCAGGATAATCGCTACGCTTTAATGCTGGGCTAAGGTTCGCAACCGCCTTGTGAGAGTAAAGCAATTATATTAAATCCCGACAACCACCAGCCAAATACCATATTCTAAAAACCAAAGACCTGATCGGCGAGTAAAACTCGCCGTTACGGGGATATCGGCGACAGAGTCGCCTCCTACATTTTTTTGCACCACACCGAGGCCCCTCCCCCGCACCCCTGCTCCCCAGCACCCCCTCTCTCACTTTACGCCGCGTAACGCACTTCGCCCGTGGGGCAGCGCAGTTGAAACAGTCCAAAGATTTCCCCCGCCGAGAGTCCCAGCGCGCGGTGCGTTTCTGCCCCGCTCAGGATCGTGTCAAACAGTTCGCGCTTTTCCTCGAGCACCTGGTTGATCCGTTCTTCCACGGTTCCCAGGGTCAAAAAGCGGGTCACGGTCACTGGCCCCGCCGCCCCGATCCGGTGTGCGCGATTGATGGCCTGGTCCTCGATGGCGGGATTCCACCAGCGGTCAAAGAGGAACACATATTCGCAAAACTGCAAATTCAGGCCCACGCTGCCAGCTCCGTAACTCATGAGCAACAGATGCTTGTCCGGGTCGTTGCGAAAATTTTCAATCACCTGTTCTCGCTGTTTGTGCGGGATTTGGCCGTGGTATTCCAGCAGGCCAAAGCGGTTCAAATGTCCCCGAAGTTTGGCCAGGGTTTCCACCCATTGGCTAAAGAGAATGGCTTTTTTGCCGCTGGCGGCAATTTCCTCGAGGTCGGCCTCCAGTCGTTCCAGTTTGCTGCTTTGGCCGGTGACGGGGTCGAAGTTACAGATTTGTTTCAATCGCAGCACCAGTTCAAACACATGCTGGATCGTGGCTGGTTCGTGCATGTTATTCAGTCGCAGCACCCCTTCCTCTTCGGCCAGACGATACGTCTCGGCCTGCGCCGCGCTCAGTTCCACATCGGCGTCGCGAAACAGCTTGGGGGGGAGCTCGGTCAACACCTGCGCTTTGGTCCGCCGCAAGATATATTCCCCCGCCGCCTTGCCCAAAGTCTTGGGTTTCATTCCCTTGTGCAGTTGGCCCGGGGCGACAAAGTCAAAAATCCCCAGCAAATCGTCGGGACTGTTTTCGACCGGGGTGCCCGTGAGGGCCCAACTGCGACGGCGATGCAGGGCCTTGACCACTTGGGCGGTGGCTCCGCCGCGGTTTTTGATTCGCTGGGATTCATCCAGCATGACCAGGTCGTATTGTTGTTCCGGGGCGGTGGCCAGGTCTTTATCCCGTTGAAGAGCTTCGTAATTGGCGATTTTGATCGGGGCATCCACCTGCGACCATTGCCATTCGCGTTTGGCTTGGTCCCCCTCGATCACCGCCACGGGTAATTCCGGCGCCCAAAGCTGAAATTCCCGCACCCAGTTGCTGACAAGCGGTTTGGGGCAGACCAACAGCACGCGGCGTAGTTCTCCCGCATGAATGAGCAGTCGCACGCTGGTGATGGCCTGCATGGTTTTGCCCAGGCCCATTTCATCGGCCAGGACCGCGGCCACGCGCGGATACAAAAACGCCACGCCTTGAAATTGATAGGGAAAGGGGTGGTGGGGAAAGTGCAAGTCCCCCTCGGTGATCAGAGTTTCCAGCGAGGGCTGCAATAAATAAAACAGCCGATCCTCTAGCTTGACCAAATCCGTCGGTGGGCGCAGTCGGGTGTATTGGCCCGATGGGGGCAAATGTCTTGGCGGTTGAGAAACGCCCAAGCTGTCCTGGGCCGGGATTTCAAGATGGGACGGGGTGATCGGGGAAGTAGTCAACGTGGCGTGATCCGGAACATTTTCATCTTGCAATGCCGTATCCGGCAGCTCCGGCAGTTCCACGGTATTTTCGCACGCTTCCCCTGGTTGACAATTAATGTTGAGCGCTGGGTGCTTTAAAGATACGTCGTCGGGGGAATCACTCTCCTGGCTAAACCGCACGGGAATTTCTTTATCGCCAAAAGCGGGTGGTGAGTTATGGAGATTTGTAAACGACTTTGCGCGTGAAAGCAGTCGAGGTTCGACGGGCTGAAACCGGAATGACTTTACCGCCAGCGGAGCGGATCGCATACTTAATGAAAACACCGCCGCGATTTTGAATAGCTGTTCCCACGTCGTGCTTGTGACGCTTCCCGCGGGGAATTGCCATGCGGACGTTTCAGGGTGGACCTTGTCGCATGAATGGTTGGCCGGTTCCAGCAGCGACAGCGTCTGAATCGCAAGGGAGTTATCTGGCATGGCAAAAATTCGCGGGTCAGGGTTTTCCCGCATTTTGCGGTATGCAATGCGAGCTTAAGCCGCTTTGGCGGATAGTTTTTGCGCTTCTTCGATGGCTCCGCGAATTCGCCCAAAGGGTTCTTGCAGGTCCAAGGCCAGCTCAAACTCTTTGGCCACAGCTTGCAAGGTATTTTGATCTTCGTACCGGTCGGGCCAGACCGCCAGGCTTTGACCCGCACACGAAAAATTCAATAACTCGGCAATCTGAGGCTGGAGGAGCTTGTCTGCGGTTGGTGTTGCGGCTATCCGCAGGCCCGGGTTATTTTCTGGGATGGCCCAGGCCACGGGTTGAGTGGCATACTCGCGGACCGCTAGCATGGCCCGCAAATCGGTAAAAATCGCTAGCGGAATCTGGCTGGCCTTGGCTAACAGGGATTGGCCAATATGTTCGCCATACAGGTAAGGCTCAAGGGTCGGGCCATACAAGATTTGTTGGGCACGATTGGGCTTGACGGGCGCGGTGCAGTGAAACTCCAGCGGGCGACCATTGGTGTTGAGCAGCAGGTAACCTCCAAACAGCCCAAATTGCTCATGCTCCACAACCGTCAGGAAACCCCAACAGGGCGAAGTTTTTTGCTCACGTTGGGCCATAAACTTTTCCGGGTTATACTAACTTCACAGATGCGGCTTGGCGGGATAAGAAACCTCAAAGCGGTGGACGCCATAGGCTCACCCTATGCATCGGGGACAAGAGGGGGCGGACTTTAGCGGGATGTTCACTGGCAAAAGCGACAATATGGATCGATTAGTAAATTTAGGTATAGCAAGCGAGTGCTGGCAGAGGGATGCAAGCTAGCGGGAAAGGTTCCCTCTTAGCAACAATTTTTCCAACGGTTAATGCGGCTTATCATGGGTGAATTGCGCGTTGTTGAACCGGTCTTGCCGCTGGTGTGTGCTTTTAGCAGCGATCCCAACGCATTGGCCTATGCGAAGGAACGGTCGTGCGAATACTGGGGACCGATCGCCCTGGCCAGTCCGGAATTTGAATTTACGGAAACGACCTATTACGCGGCCAGCATGGGTGAGAGAATTCGCAAGTGCTTTTGGGTGTTCGAAAAGTTGGCCGATCCAGGGCAACTGGCCGATTGGAAGCTGTTGACCAATGGCTGGGAAAATTCACTCGCCACATCGCAGCACTGGATAAGCTGTAATAATTCTTTTTCACGGCCGATCAACATTGACCCTGGTTACATCACCCCGGCCAAGTTGGTGCTGGCCTCCACCAAGGATCACGCTCATCGGATCTATTTGTCACAAGGGATCTATGCCGAGATCACGCTGATGTATCGGCACGGGGGATGGCAGCATCATGAATGGACATTTCCCGACTACCGCCGGGGGGATTATCAAGAATTCTTTGCCGCGGCCCGGCGACATTTGAAGGAGCTATTGGCGGGGCGGGAACGCCAATAATTTGGCTTAAATTCGAGTGGGGCGGGATTCGCGACAGTGGCGGACAAATATGGTAAAATGGCGGAAATTGGCGTGTGATTTGCTTTTTACTGTGGGATATTTTCGATGGTCATCATTCGCTCGGCGATTTTTTTGGCGGTTATTTATGCGTGTGGCGCGGTCATTGGCTGGCAGCTAGCGCGGCAGGATTCCAGCCAACAGGGTAATTTTGCGCAGCAGTTAGGAGTGGCGGAGCTCCCCTCTGACCCAGTCGCATCCACCGAGGCCCGTGGGGATCAGGCCACTCCCCCCTCCCCTGCCCCGGAGAATGATTTTCCCCGCTGGGAAGTAACAGAAGGAGTCGAGCATCATTTTGGCACGATGACCATTTCCGGCGAGGGGGCGCACCAGTTTAAGATTCGCAATGTGGGGCAGCGGCCCTTAACGCTTAAGCTGCTGAATACTTCGTGCAAATGCACGCTGGCACAGATTTCAAATGCGGAAATTCCGGTGGGAGAATCAACCCCGGTGGAGTTAAAATGGACCGCGGAGGGGCGGCCCGGGCCATTTACGCAGACAGCCGTCATCGAAACTAACGACCCGGTCCGGCCACTTTTGCGATTAACGATTAAGGGGCGTCTGGCCCCTTCCAGTCTGATCGATCCGACGGAACTGCTATTTACCGAAATTTCCAGCGGCACTCCGGCCACCGCGGAATTCTCGCTCAGGCATTTTATCTTGCGGGAACTTCCTCAACCGAACTGGAAATGGCAGGATGCCAGCACGGCGGAGTATTTTCAGGTTGAATTTCGCCCGTTGACCCCCGAGGAATTGGCTGAAAATGGGGTTGCGGCCTTGACCGGTTGGCGGGGCATCGTAACGGTGCGTCCGGGGTTGCCCCTGGGGAATTTTCGCCAAGCCTTGCTGCTGAATTGGCCAGGCGGGGAAATAGCGGAAACGTTGATTCCCGTGCAGGGAACGATCACCGGGGCGGTCAGTCTGGTGGGGGGGCCAAACTGGAACAGCGATCTGCAGATTTACGAATTTCCAGAAATTGTGACACGGGAAGCCCGCTCCCAAGGTTTGTATCTCTTATTAAAAGGTGACCAGCGGCAGGTCTTGCAACCACGACTGATAAAGGCCCAACCGTCATTCCTAAGAGTGGAATTTGGCGATCCCGAGTTCCTAACCGCCACGGAACAGACCAAAGTTCCCGTAACAGTGGTCGTCCCCGCGGATAGCCCGGCTGGCTCTCATACGGGCGAAGGGAAGAGCCGCGCGGGACGGGTGATGATCGAGACCGGCATCCCCAATTATCCCCAAGTTCGCATCTTCGCCAAATTTGTAAAGGAATAATTCGCCTGCTAGCACGCATCCCGCGCTGAATTGGCGGGGGAGAGTTGAGTCTTGCTTGATTGTGTGGCTTTTGTGTAGCATCTTGCTCGTTTTGCGGCATTGCCGTTGGACAGTTTGTCACCCCCGAGGTTGGGACTTATGCTTCGATTTTCGGCACAGCGGATTTGGCCGGTTGTTATCGGCGGGTTGTTTATAGCGGCGTTGATTCTCATACTGGTCCGGGAGCGTCCCGCCGACCGGCCGGATCATTTACCCTGGCGGCCCGAGCGCGTTTCTTCCGACCAGCGACCTGACAACCAGCGCGTGTTGGCCGGCCCCGCGGGAGCCGTACGCAACGCTGATGGCACCTTTGGCAAGGATCGGATCGACCCGGTCAAACTGAACGGACCGATTTTTGAGGGGTGGGATGCCCCCGCCCCCCCGCGGGCGGTGATTTTGCTGTCGGGCGCGCAAAACGGCTATATTGAGCCTTGCGGCTGCGCTGGACTGGAAAATCAAAAAGGGGGGATGAGCCGCCGTCACGAATTGATTATCAGCCTGGTACAAAAGAAATGGCCGCTCGTGGCGATCGATGCCGGCGGATTGGTTAAGGAACAAAGTTTTGGCAAGCAGGCCGTGCTAAAGTACACCGCCGCCGTGGCTTCCTTAAAGGCGATGAAATACTCGGTGATCGGCTTTGGAGCGCCTGAACTGCGCTTGCCCGTGGACGAGGTTATTTCTGTCACCGCCCAGGATGGCGCGGAGCCTAGCCCCTTTGTGTCCGCCAATGTCGCGCTATTGACTTTTGCCGATCAATTGACCGATCCCGCCCGTGTCGTGACGGTCAACGGGCTAAAAATTGGCGTAACTTCCGTCATTACCAAACAGGAATTTCAGCAGCTCAATAATCAAAATTTGGAATTCAAACCCCCCGCGACCGCCCTGGCCGAAATTGTTCCGACCCTGGTCAAGGCAAATTGCCAACGCCTGATCCTGTTATGCCATGGCGAGGAAAAAGACGCGGTGGAACTCGCTCAAAAATTTCCCCAATTTACCGACATTGTCATCACGCAAGGCTCGGACGAACCGGCCGCACAGCCCAAAACCATCCCCGGCACCAAAACCCTCTTGTTAGAAACGGGCCATAAGGGAATGTTTGTCGTGGCCCTGGGCCTATATGACAATCCCCAACAACCGGTTCGCTATCAGCGCGTCCCCTTGGATGCCCGGTTTGGCGATTCCCCGGCGATCACCCAAATATTTACCACCTATCAAGAACAACTACGCGATCTGGGCCTCAAGGGCCTGGGGCTGGAAAAATCCCCGCCGCATCCCAGCGGGCGGGCGTTTATCGGGTCGGAGGCGTGCGGCGATTGCCATACCAAGGCCTACAAGATATGGAAGGATTCCGGCCACGCCGGGGGAACGGACACGCTGGTGGAGCTGACTCCCCCTCGAATTCATGATCCCGAATGCCTGAGCTGCCATGTGACGGGCTGGGATCCCCAACGTTATTTTCCCTACACCAGTGGATATCTGGGTCAAAAGGAAACTCCCTTACTCGAAGCCAATGGTTGCGAAAACTGCCACGGCCCGGGAAAAAAACACGCGCAAGCGGAGTTGGGCGAGACTCAACTGACAGAGCAGCAGATTGGCGAATTGCGAAATAGCATGAAAGTCACATTGGCCGATATGAAAAAGACGGGGTGCGCCCAGTGCCATGATATTGATAACAGTCCCGCGTTCAACTTTGAGACCTATTGGCCCGAGGTGGAGCATTACGGGAAAGATTAACCCTCGAGGTTAATAATCCTATCAACCAGCCAATCGCCAAAAAACAACAGCCCGTGGTATTCGCCAGATAGCCTTATAGTTCAGGCTAAGGGCAAAAACCACGGGCTGCGTTATGAATCCAAACTTAATTTGGATCAGTGGTCAGTAATAATTTTCAATCCTGGGCAAAAGGGTAAACTAGGCGGCTTTGCGTCGGGCAAAAGCCACGCCCCCGGCAACCGCCAATAAACCCAGCATAATGGCCGAAGGTTCTGGCACTGGCAGGGGAGCCACGGCAAAACCGCCGGTAAAGTCATAAGGGGTGGCGGCGGGACCGACGATTGCGCCGTTGGTCGTGGCACCCGTGGCCAAATCCACATCATATAGTAAATAAGCGCCTCCGGCCGTGGCGGTTCGTTGAAAGACGGCAAAACCGCTGTCGCCTACCAACGAGGTGTCTGTGTTACCGGGGATGGTGTAAATATCAAAGCCGATACCACTGAGGGCGTCAATGGTCACGCCAAAAGGCCCGACGCTAGTCACCGTGCCCGCGTTTGGCGGATTTTGAATGAGCAATTCGTCATTACGCGAGTCCATGTCAAACAAGGTGGTAGCTCCCCCAATGGTGGGATTGTTGTTGATGTAGGCGGCTCCGTCCACAAACGGGGACGCACCACTGCCAAATAGCAACTGGCCATCCACCCCGGCAATGCCGCCGGTCGCGGAATGCAGCCGCAAATTGGATCCGCCGCTGGCCACTAACCGAATGCGCATGCTGCCGTCCGACATTTGCAGCGTCGTGGGGTTAAAGTCAAAGCCGAACTTTTGATTGCCTAATAAATCGTAACCAACCCCGGTCGAGGTAAAGCCCGCTCCGACGGGCGTCGCCACCGCGGTGTTTAGGTCGATGGTATACAATTGCGAGGTATTAGGCCCGATATCAATCGCATACAGCGAGAGTGAACCAGGGCGAAAGTCGATGGCTTCGGGGATGGAATTCAGCGCGATCCCGCTGATCACGCCCACGTCGTTCACCACCGACGGCGTATTAACATCAAACCAAAACAGTTTGCCCGTGGAGTCCACGCCATAGGCCTGTTGGGCCGAGGCAGTCGCAGTCCAGCAAACCAAAGCGCAGAGTGTCAAACCGACCCAGGCAAGTTGTCGCAACATGTTGTCACCTTACTCAATTGAAGTAAAAAAGCAGAAACTTAGAAACGCAAAACCAACAGCTTCTAGAAACTATGCCGAACCAAACCAATTCTTGAAATTCAGTAGCTGCTCAAAAATACAGACGTCGAATCCAAATAATTAAACACTAACGGCGCTGATAAATGCCTGTTTCCAGGGTGCCAAGTTAAACAGAATCTAAAACCTGGCTAGCTGCCTGTCAATGATTTCGTCGATTAAATATTTGTAAGTCTAGACCGCTTTCTTGGCCTGATAGGCTTTTAGCGTCTTTTGCAGTTCTTTTTTTAGCTCTTTCTCGTCCGCGGGGACTTTTTCCACAGCCTGGGACTGAAATTCGATGGCTTTGTCCACATTACCCTTTTCATAATGAGCGCGGGCGAGGGTGTCCAAAATTTCCGGGGCCTCCCCCTTGGCCACGGTATTGGCACGCTCCGCCACTTTCAGGGATAGGTCCAAATCCCGTTCGGACAAGTCCTCGGTATCGAGAATCGCCCAAGAGATTTCGTTAAGGGTTTCGGCGTCATCCTTGTATTCCTCTAGCAATTTGTCCCCCATTTTGTAGGCTTCCGTGGTCGCATCCATCTCGATGAGGGTCAAAAATTTGAGCGCATTGGCTTCTTTGGCGGCATCGGGTTCCAGCTTAACTAGTTCATCGATCGCGGCCAGGGCCTCGTCCGGTTTTTGACCTTCGATCGCGGCGTCTAATTTATCCTGGATTTCTAGCAATTTGCGATTCTGGATCGCCGCCGCCAGGTATTCACTTTTGGCTTTTTCTATATCCCACTTTTTTTCTACAATTTGCGGGAGTATCGGGGCGAGTTCATCGGGATGGCCAATCCAGGCGATTTTTTGGTTTTGGACGACAAACACCACGGGGATGGAATCTTGTTCGGCCGCGTCCAGCCAATTGAGCGTCATGGCCCCTTCCTCTCCTTCCTCCATGTCATCTAACGCCATGGAATAAGTCAGCTTTTTACCCAGTTTTTTTACAAAATCCGCCGCATCTCCTGATTCATCCTCCGAAATGCAAATACCCAAAAACACCACTCCCTGGTCGGTGAATTTTTGCTGCAATTTGCTCAACTCGGGGATCGTTTTTTTACACGGTTCGCACCAAGTCGCCCAAAAGTCCAGAACGTAAATTTTATCGGGGGCAAATTCCGTTACTTTCTCGCCGTTAATCCATTCCGCGACGGCGATTTTTGGAGCGGGTGCACCCGGAAGGAGGTGAGGCTCTGGTTCGGCGGCGCTGCCTTGCGGCAAACCGTAACCCATGCCCACTACTGCCATCACACCCCAGATGATCCCCATGAGATAGCGAAACATGTGCATCCTTCCTAAAAAAGCGGGAAAAATCGCGGTTGGAATTCTAGCTGCGTGTCGTGGGTAGGGATAATTGTAACGCTGTCTCAGATAGAATTCACTACCGCTGAAAAAACACGAAACGCAAAGGGATTGCGATTTTTAGAGTCAAAAATCAAAACCGGGTGAATTTTTACAGAATTCTGTAGCAATTGACCGGGGTCTTGCTGTATGATCACCAAAAGGGAATTGTTGGCTATTCTGTCGGCATTTTGCCCAAAATTGTCGGGACTTTGGACGTTTATTCAGGTCCCATTGATTGGTAAACCATCTGTTTACCGATGGATTCGTAGGGGAATCACACGGTTGGCATTTAGATGTTTTGCGGGATGAGTAAGTCGGCTCCGCGACTGGTAACTCATCGTATTGCCCAGACATCAATTTTCCGGGGGAACATATTTATGCGCTCGACTCGTCATGCCTTTACCTTGGTCGAATTGCTGGTGGTGATTGCCATCATCGGGATTCTGGTTGCTTTGCTGTTGCCTGCCATTCAGCAGGCGCGGGAAGCCGCCCGTCGCACCGAATGCATCAACAACTTAAAGCAATTGGGATTAGGTTTTCAAAACCACCTGTCCGTGAATAAGTTTTACCCCACGGGGGGCTGGGGTTGGTTGTGGACTGGTGATCCGGATCGTGGCTACAACACGCGTCAACCAGGCGGTTGGGCGTACAACGTGTTGGAGTTTTGCGAGGAAAAAACCATTCGCAACCTGGGCAAAGGTTTAGCCGCCAACCAAAAGCGGGCCGCCGCGACAAAGGCCATTCAATCCCCTTTTACAATGTTGTTATGTCCAACGCGCCGCACCAAAGTGCTCTTTGCGTTTAAGCTTGGGACATTGTGCCGGAATTGCGACAATGCCAATCCTCCACTGGTGGCTCGTTCCGATTATGCCGCGAACGCCGGGACGCGGTTTGCAAATAACGAAATCGGCGAAGGCCCCGGTTCGCTTACCGACGGCGATGCGACATTTTTTAATACTGGCGGTTGGGCTGATTACATCAAACGCTGCGATGGCGTTTCTTATGTTCGTTCCAAAGTTACCGTCAAAAATGTCACCGATGGAACTTCCAAGACGATCGCCTTGGGCGAAAAGTTTTTGGATGTCAGTAAATACGAATCGGGCGATGATCCCGCCGACAACGAGCACTGCTACGTCGGTTTTGACAACGATATGTTCCGCACGGTCTTTAATCGCAGCGACAATGACCCGCGCGTGGATTCAACCAATAACATCGATACCCGCAATCGATTTGGTGGTCCGCATACGTCCACTTGGAATGCCATGATGACCGATGGGTCGGTGCAAACCATCAGCTTTGACGCCAATTTTGAAATTATTCAACGTTTGGCCTCGCGCAATGATGGCAAAACGGTCGCCGTGCCCAAGTAGCCCCCCTCAGCCTTCGTTTGCCAGCTTCTAAGCTCTATTGCCGTAACTCCACACCCAGCGCATGCCGCTGGGTGTTTTTGTTTGCTAAAATAGGCGTAAAAAGTAACAGGACCGGAACGAGTACACATTTAGAACTTATAAACCGCCAAATCTCTGACCAACCACGCCGCCATGGAAACCCACAGCATTCGCTTGCGCGGTCCGTGGCTTTTGACTCCCCTGGCCCAGCCTTGGGAGTTATCCGCCAGCCAGGGGAATGAGCGCGCCGGAGGTCTTTCCGCTCCGGTGATCCAGCGGCTGCCAGCGGATTGGCGGGATGTCCTGGGGGCAGGGTTTTTAGGCACGGTCGCTTATGAACGATCCTTCGGCCTGCCGTCAAATCTTGCTCCGGGCGATCAGGTGCGGCTGGTTTATGATTTTGCGCCTGGTCAATCCGCGGAAGTACTCCGTCTGCGCTGCTGGTTGAATGGGGATTTGCTGGCGGATGAACAGCGCGGGACGGGCTATGTTTGGCAGGTGGCTGGCAAATTGATATCGAGAAATCATTTGCGTTTGGAAGTTACTCAAACGCCTGTCCCCAAGGATGCGCAAGCAATCGAAGAAGCGCGGGGTTTGACGGGTGTGGTGCGCCTGGAAATTTGCCCCGCGGGAGCATAAATTTATCCCGCTTGGCTAGCGTTATGTATAGCCCACTAGGTAGGGATAGTCCCGCCTTTATGCATGACCGCGTCAGGCGGAATCCGCGCCGCCGCGCATCTCGGCGATCCGATCGCGCAAGCGGGCCGCTTCTTCAAATCGTTCAGCCGCGATGGCCTGTCGCAGTTGCTCTTGCAAACCTTCCAGCACCGCGTCCGCGTCGAGTTTGATGGGGCTGGCGGAGGGACCTTCCCGGCCTGGCGCCGGGCGACGCCCCGCGGGACGTGGCTGTCCCGGTGTAAAATCGCCAGTGGGCGTAGGAGTTTGGGACACATTCGCCGGGTCGGTTCCACCCGGGGGCGCGGATTCTCCTGGCGGGGGCAACTCGCCGGAGGCCAGCGGAGGAGGCAGTTTTTGGTCCCGTTTGTGCCGCCATTCGGTTTGCAAGCGGATCAAATGCTGCAACTCAAAAAACTGCCCCGCTTTGTGTTGCTGTTGGTATTGCCGCAAAAATTCCTCGATGCGTTCGATGCCGCTGGCCGCCACTTGGATCGCGGCGTCAAACTGCCGCAACTCGACCAAGGGGGCGGCGACCGCCTTGGTATGCATCATGACCAGATAGGGACGCCACTGGTCAAATTGCAGTTTGTCGCTGTCCTGCCGGGCAAATTCCCGCACAAATGCCAGCAAATCCAAATTCCGCCGCGTATCCCGAGCACATAACTCAAATAGCCGCAAATGCCAAAAGCCCAGGTAACGGTGGTAATATTGCATTCCTTCGCGTAGCAGCAGCTCGCAGTCCGAAGTCTCTAACATGTATGGCGCGCCGTCCGGACTAGCGCTGTCATGGGCTTTTTGGCGGGACTGCAGATAAGCCAGGTAGGATTCACTACCGTGGGGTCGCAGTCCATCCGGGCGGCCGTGTAATTCCAATTGCAACAGCCCCAGGTCGTTGCGGATTTGCATTTTGTCCTGGCCATCCAGGCCGCGAATCATGCGGACCGTGAATTTTTGCGGATCAAATGGCCAATCTTCGAGTATCGGCTGCAGATCTTTGCTCACAACTTCTGACCTTGGAAAAATACACCCGCCCTACGGCTGGATTTGGCATGCGGCCCGGCCTGGGGGAAAAGCCTTTCCATCGATAGTAAAATCTTATCGTAGTCCCCAGGGCCAAATTTGCCCACGGGTCAGCCACGGGCAAAAATTTTTGAAAAGTAATTTTGAAAAGGTCGAAAATCGCTCCACAATGAAAATTCGCCCCGAATTTAGCGCGGGGCGGAGTTTTAATGAGATATTACAAACAGACCCGCGGAACGGGGGCATCATCCGTGATGCTGAAATCCAGGATGCCGCGGCGTCGGGCTACTCTTGGACGTTTTCCCGCTGCAAGGGTTCCATGGTTTTGGTATTGCGTTCCACGGCTAAAACGACAGTCCGTTGTTGCACGCTGTCTTTGCTATTAGCCACGATGGGGATGACCTGCCGCCGGTTGGGAAAATCCATCCGCACGTTAAATGAGCCGTCGGAATGGACGGTGATCGGTTCCCCCTGCATGGTGATCGTCGCGCCGGGGGCTGCGGTCCCATGCACGACAATTTCCGCCTCTACCTGCAGGCGAAATTCTCGATCGCGCGGCACCAGGGTCTCGGTATGGGGGGTACGGGAATTCATGGGCCGGCGAAGCCGTTCTTCAAAGACTTCGCGCAAATCACCCGCCCCATTTTCACTGTAACCACCGCTCAAAGCGTAGATTTTCTCGCAATTTTCAGATATATCACCCCAATGAGTGTCCAGGCTGTCCCCCTGTTGCGCCGGGGGAGTTGAAACCGTATTGCTGCGGGCCAGGCAAAAAAACTTTCCTTTGGAGGTGAGATAACCAATTTCCAAACGATAAGTCTGGGGTGGATCGTTGACGTCGATATACCAGTTTTTTACGCCACCATGAATCGGAATATCACGGGAAACACGTTCCGAAGAGGTGCTAGAGTTGGACGTGCTGAGGGTGATGACCCGCAAGATGGGCCGGACCGTATGCCAGTCCTGGGCCAAGGCCGCCTGGGCGCGTTGCACTCCCGCGGGGGTTAATTCCCAACTGGCATGCAGCCAAAAGGGCCCGCGAACCATGACAATCAAGCGATCCTTGGCGGGGGTCGCTGGCAAACGTTGGTCGTGAATGGCTAATTTAGCCACGGAGGGAGTGGTAGGGGGCAAAGCGGCAACCACCGCTTTATCTGTGGTGGATTTCGCAGGGGGGGCCTTGGTGGTCGAGTGGTCGTTCTTGGCAAATCCGTTCTTGTGATGACCGTTTTTTCCCACTGTGGAATTTTTAGTTGCCGGGGAACTTTTTGGCTCGGATGGGGAGGTAGAAGGAGAGGAAGCCAAGTTCTTGTAATCCCACTGCTTCGTTTTTGCCTGCTCAATTTTAGTTAAAATCTTCTGTTTTTTTTGCTCGTTTTGCAGCTTTTGCACGACTTTGGTGGTAGCCGCCACCGACCGGCTCGATTTAACAGAAGCGGCTCGACCGACGGACGCTCCATTGACAGTTGACCCACTGACTAATCCCCGATTGATACGTCCCGTCGAGGGGACACGCCCACCTGCCGTACTAGGGTGGCTGTTTGTCCTTTTGGAAATGGCGGGTTTCTTGGTGTGCGTGCCATTTGCAGGCTTTTCTTTGGCGGTTGACCGCAAAATAGCCTTTACAAGCTCATCCTTACGCATCTGATTCCAACCAGAAACGCCAGCACGCTGCGCCAGACGGGTTAGGTCTTTGAGGGTTTGGGTTTTGAGGGTCGCCGCGGTCATGGGAAGGATCCTTGCGGGACAAAATCGATTTTTTGCGGGAGCGTCACTTTATAGGTGACTCCACCCAATACGATCGGGAAAAATCGTCCCTGACCAAAGAACATCCACTTGGCGAGATCCCTTCAGCCAAAGTGAAAACACGGTACATGGCGGTAACAGGTGTAAAGTCAAAACCCGTATGGCTGAATGACTTGCGTTGATTCAGCGCCTGTCGTTAGTACGCTGTAACACGCTCGCTGGTTCAGTCGTTATGGCGGGACATTCTCACGCGGAGAATGCGTGGATTTTGACTTGCCCCCAAACTGTCATACGTAAGCCTGTAACTTATTAGGCAGTCATGACTTGCAAAAAATCCCCATTCTTTGCCAGGATGAATGTGGGAAGGAACTGCTAGCAGTCCCTCGCCGTTGCCTCACTCGTAACGCAGCTTTTAACGCATCTCTTGCACTGTAACAAATTTGCCGCTGAAAGTAAATCATTTTGTACAAAGAACTCACAATTAGCCTAAAACCCTGCCCAGGCCTGGTTTTTATCCGGTTATTTGCGCGAAGTGCGAAAAATTGATGTTAAGCTCCAGGTTTTTAGATTAGCACAAAAAATTGAGGGGACTGGCCGCTCGTACCTTATTGAATTTAGGGGAAATAAATTATTGGTTGGCTTTTAGTAAATCTAATGATTTCAATGACTTACGTAAACAATCCAGATTTTGTGAAAAAAATCACAAATACTCATTGACGCTCTCGGCGGAGAGCATTAAATTGCTGTCAAGACAGTTGTTTGTTGAATTTGCAACCATTTTTGCTGCTCTTTGGCGATCTGGACCGTTTCCCACGGGTCCACGATCCCAATACCCATTTGCCGCAAAAGATGGCAATTGCCTTATTTAACAAACCGCAAGGTGTGTCGATGGCCCCTTCCCCTCCCGCTCCGCGTAGTCCCCTGGCGGATGGTTTGGAATGGGCGGCCAGAATCATGGCTTGTGCCTTGCTGATGGTTGGCCCCGCGGTGTTTGGTGGCTGGCTGGATTCGATTTGGCAAACAAAATTTTTGTTTTTGGTTGGAATGTTACTGGGATTGGTGCTGGGTGGGGGGGCTTTGTTGGTCATGACCGGGGGCAAGCAGCGTTCCATGAAAGAGCGCCCCATCAAGCAGCGGCCTAGCGGCGAATTTCAGCCAGAGGCGGAAAGATCCAAACCGCAACCGCTTGATCCGCTTGGTGACGTTAAACCTCCACCAGCAAGTGAACCGCCGGGGGAAAATTGATTTGGCGGCAAGTTTCATAAGCCGGGTTTGTGAGGGTTGCCGTCGTTGACCCAGCGGTTTTTTGCCTTTATCGACCAGACTCGGTTATGTTGCGCCGGTTGATAATTGCCTGGGGGGCGCTCGCCATGAGTGCGGTGCTCAGTTATCCCTTGATCACGGGATTGGCCTTTAACGGTTTTGGGTTAAATAGGCGGGAAAACGTCAGCCCGGGTGTATGGGTGGTTGGCTTGATTGCGGTCGGTATTTGCCTCTTGACGGGAGGGGTGGCGTTGGGGATTACCGCGTTGCGTCCGCGGGACGCGCGGGGAGTCTCCTACATCCTGGGGGCGATGCTGTTGCGGATGTCCGTTCCTTTGCTGGCTTTGGCGATGTTGTCGCAAAAATTAGATGAATTGGGCTTGGTAAAGTTTTCTTTACAGTTGGTTCCCTACTACCTGATTATGCTTGCCATAGAGACGTTGTTATCGCTGTGGATTGGAAGCGCAACGGACGCCGACACGGCGACTGCCAGCGGAAAGGAGCTGTCCCATGGCCGCTGACCCACTCTTGCACATTAAGGACTCGTACTACTTCGAAGTCCCCCGCTTTTTGTGGCAATACACCAACATCAACCAAATTCCCCAGTGGCTGCGCGACTCCCACGCCGACGACCACTTTACCCTCGCCGATTATCAAGAACACCTGAACGGCAAGATCATCATCCCGCAGTTTTTTGGCACGCCCAAGAACCTGTATGAGCCGGGGACGGGCTTTAGCGTCTCCAAGTTCATGATCATCATGTTGGTCGTGGCCTTGATCATGATCTTTTTGTTTACCCGCTTGGCCCTGCATATTCGGTCAGAGGGGGCTCCGCGCGGGCGGTTGTGGAATCTGCTCGAAACGTTTGTGGTGTTTTTACGCGATCAAGTGATTCGCCCGGCGATTGACGGCGGACACGACGATCATGGGCATGGAGATCACGCGGCGGATGGTCATGTGCACGATGACCCACGGCACGCGGAGTTGGTGCCAGCAACGGCAGGGCACGGCCACGGAGCGGTTGCGGCCGGACATGCGGTCGGGGGTCATGCCGCGCACGCCCATCATGCCCGCGAATCCGATAAATTCCTGCCGTACCTGCTGACGCTGTTTTTCTTTGTATTGGGTTGTAACCTATTTGGCATTTTGCCGTGGTTAGGCTCACCCACCGGGATGTTTACGGTCACGCTTGTTTTGGCTGGTTGCACGATGTTAGCGGGTTTGATAGGTGGGATCATGAAATTTGGTCCGCTGGGTTATTTAACGAACTTGGTCCCTGGAATGGACTTGCCAATTTACATGGCAGTGATACTAAAGCCGTTTATATTTGTGATTGAGGTCTTTGGATTGTTGGTCAAGCATGGCATCTTGGCGGTGCGGCTATTGGCGAATATGGTGGCGGGGCACTTGGTGATTGGTGGGATAATGGGGCTAATAGTCGCCGCGGCGGCTTCCAGCAGCGCGTTTAGTTATTGGCTGACGGTGGTCATAGTGTGTTTCGGCAGCATGGCGTTTTTCCTGCTAGAGTTATTCGTGGCTTTTTTGCAGGCATACATATTTACGTTTTTGTCGTCGCTGTTTATCGGCGCGTCGATTCATAAACATTAATAGCCTCGGCAATACCGTGGCTGGCGTGCGATTTCTTTCCTTTTTTGCCTTAGGAGATTTGTCCCGTGAACAAGATTGCTCAACTGTTGTTGGTGGTGGCTTTGGTGACGCTGTTTGCCGTTCCGGCGATGGCCCAGGGAACGGCCCCCGTGGCCCCGGCACCGCTGATTGATTTTTCCAAATATTTTGGCGCGGGATTGGTGACGGTGGGAGCTGCCTATGGCATTAGCAAGCTGGCTTCTTCCGCTTATGAGGGGATGTCCCGCCAACCGGAAGTCGCGGGTAACATTCAGACCGCGATGATTATCGCCGCGGCGTTGATTGAAGGGTTTACGTTCTTTGCGTTGTTTATCTGCTTTAGCTAAGCGGATCGATGGTGCTTGACTGGGCGTTGATCTTTTCCTTTATCACAAACACAGGACTGACATGACCAAGCGTGCCTGGGATTGTGTGTTGTCACACTGGACTTTTGCTAGTTTGGCAATGGTTCTCTGGATTGTTGCCTTTTGCCCTGGTTTTGCCGGATTGGCAGCAGGCGCAGAAGATCCGGCCGCCTCAACTCCGGCCGCCTCAACTCCGGCTGCCGAGGCCACGGATAACCATTCAAAAACGGAAAAGTCCGATGTCGCGGGCCATGGCGGCGATGCGAAACATTCCACGGGCCATACCGCCGGCGGTCATGATGACCACGCCCATCCCGGTCACAAAGGGATGGGCCAGGCGCAGGCGGTCGATTGGCGGAGCGATCTGGCGATTTACTCGTTTGTGGTGTTCCTCTTGCTGATGGCCGTTTTGACCAAGTTTGCCTGGGGACCCATTAGCCAGGCCCTTGACCAGCGGGAGGAGAGCATTGCCGACAATATCGCCAGTGCCCAACGAGCCGCCGCCGAGGCCAAGTCGATGCTGGGCGAGTACGAGGCAAAGCTAGCTAACGCGGCCGATCAGGTCCGCGCCATGCTAGAAGAAGCCCGCCGCGACGCCGAAACGACCAAGGGAGAAATCATCAACGAAGCCAAAGTTGCCGCTCAACAAGAGCACGATCGGGCTTTGCGCGACATTCGCACCGCGACTGACGGCGCGATGAAGCAATTGGCCGAAAAGAGTGCGGATTTGGCCACGGAACTGGCGGGCAAAATGCTGCGGGCCCAAATGAACAAGGCCGACCATTCCCGCCTGGTGCAGGAAAGTCTCGCCCAGTTTGTCGCGGGCTCCGCCAGTAATAACTAAATTTCCGACCTTAAAAAAACCAATGCGGCCGGAGTGTCACGTCGAGAATCGTTTTTTTGATGCGCGGCGTGTCCTGATTTTTCTCGGATGATGGCAACGTCACCCCCGTATAGCAGTCAACTTATCGTTCCATGAGCAGCGAAGCTACCAATTCCGCGCCCGCCGAAAGTATGCACGCCGATAATCCCGATGGCGTGGCCGCTACCTATGCCAAGGCGCTCTTGGGCGCTTGTTTGGCAAAGAACGAGGCAGCGGCGGTGGTGGCGGAGTTGGATTCCTTTGTGGCGGATGTCTGGCGGCAGCTTCCCCGGCTGTCGGCGATTTTATCGTCCGGCTTGGTTGCTCCCGATGAAAAAGCGGCCCTGTTGCAAAAGTCGTTGGGGAACAAGGCTTCGCAGACTTTTATGAATTTTTTATTGGTTTTGGCGCGGCATGATCGGCTGGCCAGCCTCCCCGCGATCCAGCGGGCGGTACGGGCCCAGCAGGACCAGGCGGCGGGGCTGGTCCGCGTCCGCGTGACCACGGCCGATCCCCTCGAGGCGGCCCAACTGACTCAATTACAGCAGACCCTGACCGGTCTGCTGGGTGGTAAACCCGTTTTAGATAATCACATCGATCCGAATATCATCGGCGGACTGGTTTTGCGCGTCGGAGACAAAGTCTTTGACGGTTCGCTGGCCATGCAGCTCGATCGTGTTCGCCAACAGATGATCCAGAGGAGCGTCCATGAAATTCAAAGCCGACGAGATCGCTTCAGTACTGCAGAAGGAAATTGAGCTTTACCAATCGCAAATCGACGTGCGCGAAGTGGGTCGCGTGCTAGAGGTGGGCGACGGTATCGCGCGGGTCTACGGACTCTCCGGCGTGATGGCCGGTGAAATGGTCGAGTTTCCCAACGGTACCGCCGGGTTGGCCTTCAACCTGGAGGAAAACTCCGTCGGGGTGATCATTTTGGGGGATTACCTGCAAATTCGCGAAGGGGACGAAGTCCGCTCGACCGGCCGCCTCCTGAGCGTGCCCGTGGGTGACGCCGTCATTGGCCGGGTGCTGGACCCTTTGGGCAATCCCCTTGATGGAAAAGGTCCGGTCGTCACCAGCGAGCGCCGTCCGGTCGAAACCAGCGCCCCCGGCGTGGCCGAGCGTCAGCCCGTGCGCGAGCCGCTGCAAACCGGCATTAAGGCGATCGACGCCATGACCCCCATCGGTCGCGGCCAGCGGGAACTGATCATTGGGGACCGCAAGACCGGCAAAACAGCCATTGCCATCGACGCCATCATCAATCAAAGGCACAGCGGCGTGAAGTGCTTTTACGTGGCGGTCGGTCAAAAAGAATCGACCGTGGCCACGGTGATCGAGGCTCTTCGCCAACAGGGGGCCATGGACTACACCACGGTCATTGTCGCCGGTGCCAGCGCGCCCGCCCCGTTGCAATACATCGCTCCTTACTCCGGGACCGCGATGGCCGAGTACTTTATGTACAAAGGCGAACACGCACTGATCGTCTATGACGATCTTTCCAAACAAGCCACAGCGTATCGCCAGTTGTCGCTGTTAATGCGGCGTCCCCCCGGACGCGAGGCCTACCCCGGGGACGTGTTTTACGCCCACAGCCGGTTGCTGGAGCGTTCCTCGAAACTGAGCAAGGAACTCGGCGGCGGCTCGCTTACCTCGTTGCCGATCATTGAAACGCTGGAAGGGGAAGTTTCAGCCTATATTCCCACCAACGTGATCTCCATCACCGACGGCCAGATTTACCTGCAGCCGGATTTGTTCTTTGCCGGGCAACGGCCCGCCATGAATGTCGGTATTTCGGTATCACGCGTGGGTGGGGCCGCCCAAATCAAGGCCATGAAAAAGAAAGAAGTCGCGGGGGGGTTGCGGTTGGCCCTGGCCGCGTTTCGCGAGTTGGAGGCCTTTGCCCAATTGGGGACCGACCTGGACGCGGACACCCAAGCTCGCCTGGACCGTGGTTACCGGATGGTGGAACTGCTCAAGCAGGGACAGTACCAGCCGATGAATGTGGTTGATCAGGTGATGAGTATTTTTGCGGCCAATCAAGGGCATTTGGACGCGATTCCCCGCAATGAGGTGGCCGCCTGGGAAAAAGGCTTTTTGACCTTTATGCGGGATCAACACCCCGAAGTGGTCAAGCAAATCACCGACAGCGGCGACCTGGGGGAAGCGACCGTGACCGCCATTAACAACGCTATTCAGCAGTACCAGCAACAATACGCCAGCAAGAAAAAATCGGCCTAGTGCGATGGCACGGGTTTTAGCGCGTAACCCTGTAAACACCACCACAGGCTTCACCACTGGAACTTCATTTTTAATTTTTCATTCTTAATTTTTAATTCACCCCGTACTCATGGCCAAAGCCCGCGCTCTGGATAAACGCCGCAAGTCCGTCAAAAACATCCGCAAAATCACGCGGACGATGGAGTTGATCGCGACCGCCCGCTTTAAAAAAGCGATGGACCGGGCCAGTGCCGCCACGGCGTACACCCGGCGGATTACCCAGTTGGTGGCCGACCTGGCCAATGCCGGGTTAAAGGTTTCGCATCCCCTGCTAGAGGAACGTCCCGAGGTAAAGACCGCGCGGCTGCTGGTCTTGACCGCTAACCGCGGGCTGTGCGGTGGGTATAACGGCAACGTGGTGCGGCAGGGATTATCCCGTTGGGAGGAGCTTCGCTCGACGCTCCCCGCGGCCAAACTAGAGATATCTGGTAAACGGGGAATTTCCGCGTTTAAGTTTCGCGGCCATGCCCCGGATTTGACCTATTTGCACTTTGAGGACAAGCCTAGCTTTGCCCAGGTGGAAGAACTGGCCAACCGTTACTTAGAGGAATTTTTGCGGGGAGAGCTTGACCGGCTGGACGTGGCCTACATGCGGTTTGAGGGGATCGCCCGGCAGACAGCCGTGGTGGAGACACTCTTGCCCTTGGGCGCCATTGCCGGGGCCGCCGCCGCCCAACCCGCCGCGGGGGCCACCACCGATTACGAATTTTTACCATCGGCGGAAAGTATTTTAGAAGAAGTCGTTCCCACCAGCTTTAAGATCAAGCTCTTTAAGTGCTTTCTGGACGCCGCGGTAAGCGAGCAAGTCGCCCGCATGACCGCCATGAAGGCTGCGACCGAAAACGCCGGCGATTTGATCAAAGCGCTGGGTACCGCCTACAACCGCGCCCGCCAAAGCCAGATCACCGGCGAAATCATGGAGATCCTGGGGGGTGTGGAGGCCCTCAAGGCCAAATAAACTGCCGCTGGATCGACACAAATCACGTACATCACACATCTTTTCATAACGTTCCATTAGCGACTTTTATCCTATGGCCACCGCAACAGCACCCACACCCAGCACCGCCAAAAATATCGGACGCGTCACGCAGGTCATCGGCTCCACGTTTGACGTGGAATACGCCGAGGACTCCCTGCCGGCCATTTATAACGCCGTCACCATTGCCGGCAAGTATAAGGGTCTGGATCTCAAACTGATGGGAGAGGTCCAGCAGCACCTAGGCGGGGGACGGGTCCGCTGCGTCGCATTGGGAAGCACCGACGGGCTGTATCGTGGCATGGAATGTGTCGACACTGGCGCGCCGGTGTCGGTTCCCGTGGGAAAGGCCACCCTGGGCCGAGTGTTCAATCTGGTGGGGGAACCCATCGATAATCGCGGCCCCGTCGCGGCGGATGAACGTTGGCCCATTCACCGCGATCCTCCCTCGATTACCGACCTGTCGACCAAGACCGAACTCTTTGAAACCGGTATCAAAGTGATCGACCTGCTGACGCCATTCGTCCGCGGCGGCAAGGCCGGGCTGTTTGGCGGGGCCGGTCTGGGAAAGACGGTTATTCTGACAGAGCTAATCGCTCGTATTGCCAGTAAGCACGGGGGTTACTCGGTCTTTGCGGGGGTCGGTGAACGAACCCGCGAAGGGACCGACCTGTGGCTGGAAATGCAAGAGACCAAAATTGGCCAGACGGGCCGTAGCGTTATCGAACAAACGTGCATGGTCTTTGGCCAGATGAACGAGCCGCCGGGAGCGCGCTTGCGGGTGGCGTTGTCAGCGCTGACCATGGCCGAATACTTCCGCGATTCGACCGGGGCGGATACGCTGTTGTTTGTGGATAACATTTTCCGCTTTTCACAAGCCGGGTCCGAGGTATCGGCTCTGTTGGGCCGGATGCCCAGCGCCGTCGGTTACCAGCCGACCTTGGCGACCGAAATGGGTGCCCTGCAAGAACGAATCGCGTCCACAAATAAAGGGGCGATTACGTCGGTGCAGGCGGTTTACGTTCCCGCGGATGATCCGACCGACCCCGCCCCCGCCACGGCATTCGGCAATTTGGACGCGTTTTTGTACCTGGAACGCTCTATTTCCGAAAAAGGGATTTACCCCGCGGTCGATCCGCTGGCCTCGTCCAGCCGGATTCTCGATCCGCAGTACGTGGGGGCCAAGCATTACGACGTGGCCCGCCGCGTGCAACGCACGCTTCAGCGCTACCGCGAGTTGCAGGACATCATCGCGATCCTGGGCGTGGACGAACTAAGCGAAGAGGACAAACTGGTCGTGCATCGCGCCCGCCGGATGGAGCGGTTCCTGTCGCAACCGTTCTTTGTGGCGGAGGTGTTCACCGGCAAATCCGGCGAATACACGTCTGTCGCGGATACCATTCGCAGCTTTGAGGAAATCGCCGATGGCAAGTGGGACCACCTGCCGGAGCAGGCCTTTATGTACGTTGGCCCGATCGAACAAGCGGCTGAACAAGCCTCCAAGATGGGTAAGAAGTAGCTCGCTGTGACGGCCTTCAAAGAGCCATGTACATTGCCAGCAGAGAAAAATTTCCATTGTAATTCCTGCGGGAGAATGGCATTTGTTCCTTGCGGGCCAAAGGCATTTGATCATTGCGGGCCAAAGGCCCGACCTATCCCAGCCTAGGGCAAGCGCAGCGTCGCCCTAGGTAAAGAGTAAACCACCATCGGTAGGGCCAACGGCCCGATCCATTAACCTTAACTAGATTTCAGAGTAGTTAAGCCCAGTACCTCGGGCGCGAGTGATTGCCGACCTCTATTGACAGCTACTTTTTATATTCCCACATTAACTTTTTGCCGACTGTTCACATTTTTGACCCATGGCCAAAGCCCAATCCATCCAGGTGATCGTGGTCACGCCCGAAACCACGCTCCTTGACACCACGGCCGAGTTCGTGGCGCTCCCCTTATACGATGGCGAGCTAGGCGTGGCCCCCGGGCATGCCCCGTTTATTGGCCGCCTGGGTTACGGCGAGTTGCGGGTGGCCCAGGCAGGCGGGGGACAAAGCTACTACGTGGACGGGGGTTTTGCGCAGGTGGCCGGGGATGTGGTGTCGCTGCTGACCAATTATGCCGCACCGGCAGCGCAACTGGACTTGGCCGCCGCCCAGCGACAATTAGCCGACATTACCGCCCGTCCGGCCAAAACCGACGAACAGATTCAGGCAAGGCTGAAGGCCCAGGAACAAGCGCGGGCCAAGATTCGCCTGGCGGGAAAACGGTAGGCGGGGGCATGATCAATCCGCCGCAAAGTTAAAAAAAAACGCCCCTGAAAATACAGGGGCGTTTTTCTTTTCCCTATCAGTGGAAATCAAGGAGATTGCCAAATTTTGGCAGTACTACCTCATCAGATGCGACATTAGCATGTGCCGCAGCAGACGGGAGTGTTATTGAACGAAATATAGCAGCAGCAACCATTGTCGCAGCAGCAGCTTAGACAGTCGCAGCACGCTTGCAGCATGTCGCAACAGGCCTTATCGCCGCTGGTGCAGGTGATGCAGCAGCCATCTTTCGTCAAATCGCACTTGCAGATGCCCACGGTCAGGTTGCATTGGCAAACGGTGATGCCATTGCAGGTGCAGCAACAACTGCAAGTCCCTTCGCAGAGCATCTTGCAGAGATTTTGCAGTGTGGCGCAGGACATTTCATCATCGCAACTGCAAAAAATCTTAAAACCTCCGGCACACTTTTCGAACTTCAATTCACAGCGGGGCAGCACGCACCAATTGGCCGCGGCCGGGGTGCCTACTGGAGCGGTGGCGGGTCCCCAGCTCACGTGTGGACCGCTAGCGGCGGTAGCGGGACGTTCCAACATAACAGCACTCGACATAACACAGACTCCTTTCGGTGGCCGGGTGTCAAACGGGAAGCAATTCCCCAAAGATACACCCAAACACTTGTGAAAGCGCGACTTCTGGGCTTCCAGTCAGAATGCGCCGGCAGAAAAGATAAACCTTCCGCTTGTCGGGTCGGCATGTGATTAGCTGTATTGTTCAGATGAGATGGATTTTGACAACGCTATTTTTTAAAAATGGTGGAAGAATTTTTGCAAGCAGAATAAATGTTTAGTTATGAAGTGATCTTTTAGTAAAGGTTTAGCTAGCAAAAGAGGAAAAGTGGAAAGATTTATGGTTTGCGTAAGATCTTACCTTTATTGGGCTTGCGCAATGCTCACGTGAATAAAAGCCATGTTTTTTAAGGATTCCTAGAAATTCTAGATTGAACTTGGAATCTTTCCCGCTACGATACATTAGTAAGTTCATCAACTAACTTATTTTAAGTTTCGGTGTTCCATGAATCGAATTCGCTTTCAAATTGGCAACTTTGCAACTCCCCAGGCTCGAACAAAAGCTAGAAAACTGGCTAAAACGAGTGCGGCTTTTGCCACGGTACCTGCTTTTGCCCAGTCCAGTGGCCTCTTGCAAGTTTATCAGCATGCCGCCGATCAGGCCCGCCTGCAAATTCTTAAGAAACGCCAGCGGGCCGAGTTGGCCGAGGCGCATGCATTTCGCTGGAATTAATGGCTGAAAGCCAGCTACATCTCGGTATCACTAAGCGTGTGCGGCTTTAAATGGCAAGAATTGATGGCGTAAATTATTATCACTCAACAGGTGGCAAGCTTTCGCTCTGCAGGGGAATTGATTGCTCGACGATGCCGCCGCTCGTTGACATAATCCCGGGGGCCGGATTTTGACTTTCCGATATATTCCCAACAGTTGTTCCCTGCTCTCCGTTTAGCATTTTGCCTTCTTCCATGGCAAAAAATATTGACTCTTCCAACTGTTGCAACGGAAAATCACATTTCCTGCCCAGCCAGCGGTGGGACCACATTCCAAATGTATCTTGCCGCGCCTGAGCCAGACCATGCTTGAACGCGACGGTTTGCACGCACTGGCGTTCGTCATAATTGACGGCAAATGCCAAGTTCTTTCCTCCCCGCCATTCGTCCGAGTTGCGATAATGCAGCGGTTCGTTATAAACCTCGGCCAGGTTTTCCGGCTGTAAATCGCGTTCTTCCAGGCCCACATTCGCCAAACCGGCTTTGATTTCGGCTTGCCGTTGCCGTTCCTTTGCGGCCTCGGCGGCGGCGATTTCGTCCCGTTGGTCAGCATGATCGCGATGCGCGACTTGCAGTTTTTCAAATTCCCGTTTGCGCTTTTCCCAATCGGCGATTTTGGCAGGATCGCCGGGCCGGGGTTCTGGAAATGGGGGATTAAAATCCGTATCCCCGGAATTGATAAGAAGTTGGCCGAAAGCGGAAACGCCATCCGCAATATGCGTGGCGGGTTGGGTAAGCAACTGATGGGGTAATGAATAACCCTGATAGAACGCGTAGATATCGATGTCTTGTCCCCGGTGCCGCACCACCCGGGCTGGCGGACCCAGTCTTTCGCGCACTAGGGATCTGGTCGTTCCGGGCAACAGGACGCTTAAATCACGCTTGGACGTAAAGTGACAGCCAGCCGAACCCAGCGCGCAGGTTATCGCCAAGCATGTCACATGGCGAAGCATGCCGCAATAGAGGGATGACATGGCTGCCCGCCATAAAAAGGTTCTTCCTACCGCAGCGCCGTGCTATCGGTGGCTTGGTACGCCCGCGAATCATAATCATAGAAGTTGCGGGCCAGGGTGTCGGCGACGATGTCCACAAACTGGTTGCGGAAATCGGCTTCTTGGCGTTCCGCGCTAGAGATAGGGCTATTGGGCGGAAATTTAATCGTCCGCGGCTTTAGCTCGTACACCAATTTGCCCCCCTCTTTCATATCATAGACGGCAATGCGGGCGTCCGCTTGTCCCTGTAAGAGGGTCGATCCCTGGCTAATTGTAAAGCGTTCTAGCTCGATTCCGACCACCATGTCGGCCTTGAGGGCCTTGCCAATCTGGCGAAATTCGGTCCAGTCGTTGCGGTCGGTCCAGTCTGCCAGCTTTTCGGGGTCGATCACCATGATCCGGTCGTCATTTTTCTGCATGAGCATGCCGATGCGGGCGGCCAGTTCGCGGCTGACGCCAGGTTCGGCAAACTCCAAAGACGCCGCACGGCAGACCACGGCGGTTTTTTTGCCCCGTAGGCCGGGAAAGTGCGCTTTCACATCGTTAGGAAACAGCACATACGCCCCCGCGGCCAAAAAACTGCATCCCGTCACGGCCAACAGCAAGCCCAGGCCGATTCCGTACAGCAACAGTCCGCGTGTCAATGGATAGTTCACAGCACCACTCCCTGGCAATGAGGCCCCCCTGTCCCCACCGTGGGTCAGGCGGTTGCGCGCCAATTTGGCGGGAAAGATAGTAAAACAGGCGGACCTTGGCAAGAGCGTTTTAGAAACTTACGAATCTCACATTTTGAATTTGCGGCAGACGGATTCTACGCGTTACCCTGATTCTCAATTTACGGTTAGCTAGCAAAAACCATAATTCTTCCTTTTTAATTCTTAATTTTTAATTGAATCTCACTCTTCCGCCAAGCGTGGTATATCCCCCGCTGGGAGGTCCGCCTCGCGAATGCAAATTCGGCGAATGGCGGTCGCCTTGCCGGTGGTGCGCTCGACCTCGATAATGCTGCCGTTGAGCCGCACATCCCCCGTGGCCACGTCAAAATGCGTGGGGATAAAATTAAGCGTGGTTTCCTGCACGCGTTCGATCCGGCGTCCTAAAATGCTATCGTGCGGTCCCGTCATGCCTAGATCGCACTGAAAGGCGGTCCCCCCCGGTAAAATCTCCTCGTCGGCGGTGGGGACATGCGTGTGGGTGCCGACAACCGCGCTGACCCGACCGGCCAAGTACCTGCCCAGTAGTTGCTTGTCGCTGGTAGCTTCGGCGTGAAAGTCGACCAGCCGAATGCGTGTTTCTGCGGGAATTTGCGATAACACGCGGTCCGCCGCGCGAAAGGGGCAATCCATGGGCTTCATAAAGACGCGGCCCATCAGGCTAATCACGGCGACGGCGATGCCATTACGGGCATTGACGATGGCAAATTCGCGGCCGGGGGCTTCGGCGGGATAGTTCGCCGGCTTGACAATGTTGGTCTCGCGTTGGAGGACGCCGATGATCTCGGCCCGGCGGTAAATGTGGTCGCCCAGGGTGACGCAGTCCACCCCCGCGGCTACCAGTTCGCGGTAAATGACCGGGGTAATGCCCGACCCGGCGGCGGCGTTTTCGCCATTGGCCACGACCAGGTCCAGCCGCTCCTGCCGGATCAAGTTGGGCAGCGCGCGGACCAGGATAGACCGCCCCGGCTTCCCCACGATATCACCGATCATCAAAATACGCACTATTTACACCAGTTGAACGAGTATAGTAATCATGACAAGCCGCTAACACGCGGGATTCGCACAGGTTGTCACAATGCGGATTTCAGCCCGCAAGTCAAGATACGGCGGCTAAATCACTCTTGCTAAAATTGTTGAATCGGGCCGTTGGCCCTTCCAATTTGTCTTACTTTTAACCTAGGGCGACGCTGCGCTTGCCCTAGGCTGGAATAGGTTGGGCCTTTGGCCCACAGAGCATTAAATACCTTTGTCCCGTGCCCCGCACCCCTGCATTGCCTATCCATCCCGCGTCCCTGCCCTTCCCGCGCTCCGCTACGCGTCGCGGCTAACCTCCCCCGTCTCCCGTCGTCCGCCTCCCGCTACTACTTTGCCAGTTCCATCACCCGCGTTTCGCGAATAACGGTTACTTTGATCTCGCCGGGGTAGGTCAGTTGCTGTTCATAGGCACGGGCGATATCGTGGCAAATCTTTGTCGCGCTGGCGTCGGTGGTGTCGCGGGCGCTGGCGATAACCCGGACTTCGCGGCCCGCCTGAATGGCAAAGGCCTGCTCCACTCCCTGAAAGCTGCGGGCGATGGTTTCTAGTTCTTCCATCCGTTTGATGTACCGTTCCAACGATTCCCGCCGCGCCCCGGGGCGCGACGCGCTGACCGCGTCCGCCGCCGCCACGATCACCGTGTAGGGATTATCAATGCGGATATCGTCATGATGGCCCAGGGCCGCGTGGACGACTTCCGCCCCTTCGCCGTATCGCTTGAGCAGGTCCGCCCCGATCTTGGGGTGCCCCCCTTCGGTTTCGTGGTCGGCCGCCTTGCCAATGTCGTGCAACAGGCCGCAGCGGCGGGCCAGGTCCCCATCCAGGCCGATTTCCTCGGCGATAAGACCGGAAATAAACGCCACTTCGATGGAATGCCGCAGCACATTTTGGCTGTAGCTGGTCCGAAACCGCAACCGGCCCAAGAGGTGGATCACCTTGGGATTGAGCCGGGAAATGCCGACCTCGGTGGCGGCTTCTTCGCCAAATTTTTGGATATGGCCTTCCATTTCCTTGGTGGTTTCGGCGACCAGTTCCTCGATCCGCGTGGGGTGGATGCGTCCATCGGCGATGAGCTTATTGAGCGACATGCGGGCGATTTCCCGCCGAACGGGGTCAAATCCGCTGACGATCACCACGCCCGGCGTGTCGTCGATAATCACATCCACGCCGGACGCTTTTTCAAAAGCGCGGATATTTCGCCCCTCGCGGCCAATGATCCGCCCCTTCATTTCGTCGCTGGGGATGTCCACCGTGCTGGTCGTGGTCTCGGCGGTGTGGGCGGCGGCATACCGCTGGACGCTGGTAATGAGCAGGTCCTTGGCCTTGGCGTCGCAAACCTCGCTATATTGCCGTTCAAACTGCTGGATGCGCTGGCCCTGCTCGTCCGCCAGTTCGTTGTCTAACTTTTCCAGCAGGGTTTGCACGGCTTGCTCGCGCGACATGCCGCTCAGTTGGTACAGCGTCTGCTTTTCCTTTTCCAGGATTTTATTCAGTTCCTCATTGCGGCGGTTCGTCTCTTCAATCCGTTCGGTCAGCCTCCGCTGGGTGGTTTCGACCATTTTTTCTTGCTTGCGGATTTGCTCCATGTGCTGGTCGATCGTGTCCTGCCGCTTGTCCAACTGCCGCTGCTGGTCGTGCAATTCATTGCGCAGTTTAGCGGTTTCTTTTTCGGCGGAAGCTTTTTGTTGGATCAGGATCTCCTTGGCCTCGAGTTCGGCTTCTTTTTTACGATTGGTCGCCTCCCGCCCGGCCACTTCCAAAATTTCCCGGGCTTCGGCTTCGGCATCGCGACGGCGCAGGCGATCCCTTAAATAAGCGATCCCATAACCGGCGGCAATGCCCGCCAGCCCCGCCAAGACTCCGCACAAAATCAGTTTCTCATCCATAATTTTGCAGACTTTCTCTGGCAAATGGTCAGCGCAAATCCGTGCGTGGTGGGTCCTCAGCCAACGACTCGCCGCCCGGGCCGCTGCGGCGCGGACGGGGGTCGCCTGATCTTTTGGTCCAGTGCGCGGGTGCGGGAAAAAGCCCTGTGGGCAGGGCCAAAGTTTGGTCACTTGACGCTCCCGGAATAAACACCCGCGGCCAAATTGCTTGGCCAGAAAGGTGGGCATTCTAGGCGCGATTTCTTGCCTATGGCGCTATGGCAAAAAAAGAAAGAAAGCCCCGCAAGGACGGCAGTCACAAGAGCTAAGGCTTGTGAAACATGCCGCACCGCGAATTAGCGGATATCCGCCATCGCTGCACAAAGAGCGCCTGCTCCGTATCCCTGGGGGGCAGGCAAATGGCTTTTCAGCCACTTCCCGCAGCCCCGCAAAATGGGGTCGGTATCCGCCCGCCCACGCAAGGGGGGCGAACCAGGCCACACTAACAGTGTCAGCCACGAGATCAACTCCCATTGACGCCCCGGCACCTCACGTTGCATGAGAGGAACCGGTGGTAACATGTCGGCGGCAGGGGACAGCGTCATTACAAAAGCTGCCTGACGCCGGGTATTCCAGCGCAACAAGCAACCGACAAATAACGCAATGACCAATACCAAAAACATGAAACGATGCCAAATTGGAGAAAGTGATCGTGTTCAGCTTTCCAACATTCTTTGCCAACAAGGTTTTTTGTACGCAAAACCCCTTTCGGTGGATAAGCCACCGCGGATTCGTGTGCATAAACCATTGCAAGGCAAGCGTTTAAGGAAAGTGCGAATTTTATTCGTCGATTTCCGTAACCGCTCAACTTATCTTAACAAAGTCTGCTAAAACTGCAATTGGCACCGCTCAAGGGGGAAGCTGAGAATTATTTACAATTTTATTGCAAATACTTATGAAAAAAGTCAAAGTAGACTCCCAAAAACCAGCTTTAGCGTAGTGAATAATTTCGATGGAATGAGTCGATGCGGGACGTACTTTTAAGATTTTGCACAGCCTGGCCTAGCGAATCGCGGTCGGAACGAACGCTGGTTGCGGTTTCCGGTGGAGCCGACAGTGTCGCCCTGCTGCGGCTCCTGCTGGCCAGCGGCCATTCCCGGCAAAAGCTCTGGGTGGGGCATTTTGATCACAAATTACGGCCAGAGTCGGCGGAGGATGCCCAGTTTGTTAAAAGTCTAGCAGCCACCCTGGAAGTGCCCTTTGAATGGGGCCAGGATAATGTGCGGGAAGCGGCGATCATGGCGGGAGACGGCGTGGAGGCGGCGGCACGGCAGGCGCGGTATGGTTGGCTGCGGGGGACAGCGGAACGGCTGGGGGCACGGTACGTGCTAACCGGACACACGGCGGACGACCAGGCCGAGACCATCCTGCATCGCCTGTTGCGCGGGACGGGTTGGCGGGGGCTGGCCGGCATTCGGCGTGTGCGGGATTTAGGTCCGGCGGTCAGTCTGGTCCGGCCGTTGTTGGAATTTCGCCATGCGGATTTAACGGAATATTTGCAAAGCATTCCCCAAACCTGGCGCGAGGACGCCACCAATCAGGAGCGACAATTTATGCGCAATCGCATTCGACTGGATTTGCTGCCGCAGCTTGCGGAAGTGTACAACCCCGAGATTTCGCAATTGCTCCATCAACTGGGGACCGCGTGCCAGGGGCTTGAGGAAATTGTCGACCAAGAACTAGCACGGGTGTATGCGCGGGTTGTGAGTTGCCAAGCACCGGGCAGTCGTTATCTGGTGGACGCGGCGACAATCCTAGGTAACGGCACCGCAACGGAAAATCAGTTTTTGCTCCAAGAGTGCCTGGCGCGGTTGTGGCGAATGGCCGAGTGGCCCCGGCAAGAGATGACTAGCCGGCATTACCAGGAACTGGCGGAATACGTATTAAACTGCGCCGCGGAAAAAAATAGTCCCCCACAGCAGAGCGCGAACACGCAGGGCGGAGAGAGTCAAGTGATTGCGAGGCAATGGAATCTCTGTTTTCCCGGCGGCATCCAAGCGCAAAAAACAACCGCCGGAGTGGAACTCCGGCGGTTGGGGTAAATGGGTTAGAATAATAGACTCGGGCTAATTGCCGTGCATCTATGTCCCTGTGGTTAACTGTTATTAATACTCACTGGGGGCTTCCGCTTCTTTATGCAGATGCTCCATCTTGTAACCCCCAGTTGCCTGGAAGTAAAGGAACAAGATCAAATAGCAAACAGCCATAAAGGCGGGCACGGCGGCGGTAATCCTTAGTGCCATGCGTCCACCAAAGGTATCGGCGGCTTCAATCTTGGGCTTATCCACATCCGCATAGGATTTCGCGGATTCCCACCACTTTTGCAAAGCCAGGACTTCATGCGCGTCGGTAAGCTTATTTTGCTTTGTTAACTTATCGATAGTATCCTGCAAGATTGTTCCAGGACCGGACTTGCTGGGGTCTAAAATCACTTCTTTCTTAGCCCCATCCAATCCAAAAATTTTGGGGAAAAACAAGAAACCATTTTCCTTGGAGGATTTGAAGCGATCAAAGGTTTCTTGGTAATTGTTATCCACTGTCAGGTTTTGCGTGGCAAAAAAGTCCTGCTTGTAGCCAATACCGGGGTCACCCAGCAATCCCGCCGAAAGCATGCCAATACCCCCCATGGCACCCATTGTTACCGCCCCGCCCCGGGGAAATTTATCACCCACCACACCCAACATCGTGGGCCAGAGGAAGGTTTTTCCCAAGGCATAAATCGTCATGGTGATCCAAACCATGAGTACAGTTGCGGAATTACTGATCAAATACAACCCGACCGCGCCAAAAATCGCACTGACTAACAGTAAGCCGATGGGATTAATCCGCTCCACAATTGGACCGGCAAAAAATCGCAAGAAGAACATCAAGGTTGAGGCATAAATGAACAAGATGGGACCTTGTCCGTCACTGAACTTATTGGTGATGGTTTGGATCCAGCTATCAGTACCCAATTCGACGTAGCCGACACAGGCATGGATCAACAACAAAAAGAGAAGAATGGGGGAGCTAAACTGGCTAAACATTTCCCCATAGGAAATGCCGGCGGTTTTAGTTTCGGGTTCAGGAAAATGTTCTTTAATTGTAATGAAGCCATAAATGACCGTGGGCACCAAAAACAAGAGCATGGGAACTTCCCACATCTTAACTCCCATATTTCCACTAACCATCGTCACCAAAGAGCCCAGAACGAGCCCACCCGGCCATCCAGCGTGCAAAATATTGAGATAGTGGGTTTTGGCATTGGGATACAGTGTCGCCACGAGGGGATTGATGGCGGCCTCGGCCAGGCCATTACCCACAGAAAAAATAAACATCCCTAAAAACAAACACCAATACGCGGCCCCCTGCCCTTGGCTTTCAAATAACGGTGTCGCGGCCAGCATAATTCCGCCGGAGATAAGATGGCATAAGAATGCCAATAGCATGAGCACCTTATAGCCGACGCGGTCAGCGAATAAACTAGCGGCCAAAATGACCAATCCAAAACCCGCCAAACCCATACCAGAGATTTGTCCGATTTCGGTATTGGTAAAGCCGTACTGCGCCCCCCACAGATCCTTGATACCACCGCGGGCACTAAACCCCATCCCTGCCGCGATCAAGGTTAAAAAACTCGCCAAAAAAATTTGAAACCGCTTGGATTGATCTGTCATGCCACGCTCCCACGTAGGTGATGTCTGGTTCACTCTCCCCCGCCGGGCGGCAGAAGGCCGCTAGCGAAAATGTACTGCGAGTATAATCTCTGTCTCTTAGAAGTAAATCAAGGAAATTGCCACATTCGGGCGATTTTTCCCCTCTCCCGGGCTTTTCAGAGGTACTTTGGCCCGCCCGCTAGCAACAACCCCCCCGGTAAGTTCCCTTGCCCCAATTTTCCCCCCCGCATAACATAACCCCCTATTTTTCCTATCCCTTACATCTGCGATAGTCCGCCAACCCACGCCCCGGCGCGGTGGAGGGACCGCGGCACGGGGGGGGAACGATTGGCGGTTGGACGGCGAATATTGGGGACGGATTTATTATCTCGCGGTTGATCAACGGCTGTTGGTGGGTCTTTAAGGTTGCGTTTTTGCTGGCGCTCGCCGGTGGAATCGGTGCCGGGGTCTACTATTTTCAGCATCTGCATGACGAAATTCGCCTATCGATTTTACAGAAATTGCAGGGACATTATGCCCAGCTAAAAGTTGAAATCCGCTCCGCCCAGTTGATTCAGGATGAGGGGATCGTGGTGCGGGGGATAAAAATTCTGGATCCCCAGGCTCCGCCCGAAGAACAATTGCTGCTCAGTTGCGATGAATTGCTGTTGTCCTGCGCGACCGATTTGGCCCAATTGGCCAAAGGGGAGCCAGAATTTCGGTCGTTTACTTTTCGGCATCCCCAGTTATTTGCCCGGCGGGGGTTGGATGGCCGCTGGAACGTGGAAAAGCTGCTTCCCGCTCCGCGGTTTAGCCGGAAGAGCGTGGAGATGCAGTTATTAAATGGCGCGGTCGAAATCATCGACCCCACCCGCGCCGTGCCGGCGCAGTGGTCGCTGCGTGATTTGCAGGTTCAATTGACACCGCGGGTGGTCAGCCAGTATTTGACCGAGCCTGGCTGGGATGCCCGTGGACAATGCCGGGGGGACCACTTGCGGCAGATTCATTTTCAAGCGCGGGTCGAGCCATTTACCAATGCCGCCCGGGTGACCGGCTCGATCCAGGGTCTGCAAATCGGCCCGGAACTTATTTCCGCGCTCCCCACTGAGCTAGCCACACAGTTGCAACCCGCCAGTGTGCTGCGGGGTGAACTGAATTTGGATTATGAGATTGGCTATGAGGCGGCCGCGGCGCGCCCCTGGACGTTTGAAGTGGTTGGCCGGTTGCAGCGGGGACGCATCGATGACGAGCGCATCCCCCAAATTTGGGAAGATGTGCATGCCGATTTTCAAGCCAACACCCACGGGATGCTCTTGCGGGAATTGACCGCCTATAACGGCAAAACCCGGCTGACTCTGGCAGCGGAGCGGCGCGGCTATGCGGCGGATTCGCCGATAAGCCTGTCGCTCAACGCGCGTAATCTGATGATTGGCCGCGATTGGGAAAAATCGCTCCCTCCGCCGCTCCTGGAAATGTGGCAAAAATTCTTGCCCGCGGGAGAAGTCGATGTTAGTGGTCGGCTGGATTACGACGGCCAAAACTGGCGTCCATCCGGGGAAATTCGCTGCCTGAATGTCAGCTTTACCTATCACAAATTTCCCGTCCGATTGGACCGGACCCATGGCACGCTGACCTGGGCCGAAGATCGCCTGCGCATGAACCTTACATCCCATTTGGCGGGACGGCCCGTGCAAATCAGCGGACTCATTGAACAACCGGGGCCAAATTACACCGGGGTGGTGACCATTCAGGGGCAAAAGTTGGGTCTGGATCAAAGCGTGTTGGCGGCACTGCCGGAAAAACCCCGCGAGGTCATGGAGTCGTTGCATCTAAATGGCCAATTTCAATTTTTTCTGCAAGTGACCAAAAACCAGGCCCAGGATTTGATACCGCACATGGCCGTGCGGGTCGATCTGGAAAATTGCACGGTAAAGTACGACAAGTTCCCTTATCCGCTGCACTCGGTGCGCGGGACGGTGGAGCTGCGCGACAACGTCTGGACGTTTCGCGATTTAGAAGGATACAACGACACGGGCCGCGTGACGCTGCGCGGCGAGTTGGTACCCGTGGCCGATGGCAACGAACTGCGATTGACCTTTACCGGCACCGAGATCGCCATCGAACCGGAGCTGCGGGACGCGCTTCCCCCGCGGGCCAAGGTATTTTGGCAACGGCTGCAACCCCGCGGCATGCTGGATTTGCAAATGGCCGTGGTGACGTATCGCACCGCGGATAAGTCGCTGCAAATTCAAATTACCGCCACCCCCGTGGGTGAGACGGTGATGTTTGAGCCGGAGTTTTTTCCCTTGCGGCTGGAAAAGGTGCGGGGAGTGTTTCGTTATTCGCCCGGAAAGCTGGAATTTGCCGACCTGACCGCCGAGCAAGAAAGGCTTCCCGTGCGGGCCAGCGGTTATTGCGAGTATGACAACCTGGGGGCCTGGCATGTGCGGTTTGATAAATTTGTGGCCGACCGGGTGCGCCCGGAACGACAAACCTTGCAGGCGGCCCTGCCGGCCAAGCTACGCAAGATCGTGCAACTGCTGCACCTAGAGGGAGCTCTTAATCTGGCGGGGAGCTTTGACCTGTGGGGAAATACCGATGTGCCGCAACCGGTCACCGCCGCCTGGGACGGTGTGGTTGACTTGCGCGATGCCAAACTCAAAAGCGGTATCGAGCTGGCGCATGTCGATGGCACGGTCCGCCTCCAGGGAAAAACCAACGGCACGCAACTGTGGCTCTCGGGCGAACTGGCCATCGACTCACTCTCCACCGCCGACTTGCAACTCTCGAACCTGGCTGGACCATTTTATATCGATGAAACCCAGGCCATCTTTGGCAGCCAGGCCATCCCCAAGAATAGCTCACCCGCGCCGAGGCACCTGCAGGCCCGCTGCTACGATGGCAACGCGCTGGCGGATGTGTGGGTGGGGTTTGGATCGGTGCCGCAGTTTTTGCTGCTGACGCGACTGGAAAACATCGACCTGGCAAAAATCGGCCAGGAGCAGGTCCCCGGAAAACAACAACTTAGCGGCAAAGTCAACCTGGGCATGGAGCTGCGCGGCAGTGGCGCGGGTGTGCATACATTGGCTGGCAAAGGAGAAATGCAACTGCGTGACGCGCAACTGGGGGAATTGCCCGTTATGGTGGCCATGTTAAAGCTACTGAGTATTCGCGAGCCGGACCGGACGGCGTTTGACGCGGGGGATATTCGCTTTCGGGTGGAGGGGGAACACATTTACCTGGATAGCATCGAACTGAGTGGCAACGCGATCAGTCTGTTGGGAACCGGGGAAATGAACCTCCAACGGGAATTGCAACTGGTCTTTGCCGCGGTGGCGGGGCGCAGCGATTGGCAATTGCCGGGGTGGAAATCGTTCTTAGGTCAAACCAGCCAGCAATTTATGGAAATCCACGTCGGCGGCACGCTAATGGAGCCAGAGATCAAACGCGAGAATTTTCCGGCGCTTAAAGAAGCCCTGGATCAACTGCAGGCGGAACGCCGCGAACGCCGGCAGCAGCGTTAAGCCCCCCCTGAAAAATAACGTATGCTTGAATAACCCTTTTTGTTTTCCCCCTTGGATTGCCCCTCCTGATTTTTACCTCAATACCCCGCATGCACCGAATTACTGGGAAGGATTGCCATGTCGATCGGACCTTTGGCGGTGATTGGCGGTATTGCCGCCACACCCACGAATCAGCGGAATGCCGCTAGCGAACGGACCACGGCGGATGCCGCCCGGCAGCAGGCGGAGGCGAAAAACGACCTGGCGGCCGAACTGGCCGCGGGGATTGGCCAGACCGAACAGGATGAACATGCCACCAACGAGCGCGACGCCGATGGCCGCCTAATGTGGCAACGGCGCAAAGCCCCCCCCTCTCCCGCTGAATCAGAGCCAACGGCCGCGCCAGACGAAGAACAGCATGGCTCGGCCCCTCCCCTGGGTTCGGAAGATTCCTCCAGCGGCCACAGTCTGGATTTATTAGTCTAACGAGTTTGCCATCCGCTCTGGGGGAATAACCGAGCGCTGGTACTGCCATTTGGCCAATGCGCCAAATCGTATAGAATAGGGTTAATCATTCGACAACCGTAGCTAGCAAATTTTTTCAATGCGATTTACCAAACTTCAAGGCGCGGGCAACGATTACGTATATATCGAGGGCTTTACCCAGGCCCCCCCCGCCGATCCCGCGGCACTGGCCCGACGGATCGCCGATCGGCATTTTGGCGTGGGGGGGGATGGCCTGATTTTGATTCTTCCCAGCGATGTCGCCGATGCCCGCATGCAAATGTTCAACGCCGATGGCAGTGAATCCGGCATGTGCGGTAACGGCATCCGTTGTGTCGCAAAATATGTGTACGATCACGGCATCGCCCCCAAAACCAGCCTGAAAATCGAAACCGGACGCGGAATCTTGCCGATCGAACTGGAACTGCGGCAGGGTAAAGCCGCCCGCGCCACGGTCAACATGGGTGAACCGATCCTCGAGGCAAAACTTATTCCCACAACGCTTGCGGGCAAATCCGCGGATTCGCCGGTGGTGAATGCCAGCCTGACGGTGGCCGATAAGCATTTAACAGTCACCTGTGTTTCAATGGGGAACCCCCACTGTATCACTTATGTCCCGGAACTGAACGATGATTGGGTGTTGCGGATAGGTCCCTTGGTGGAGCAAAACTCGCACTTTCCCCAGCGGGTGAACGCGGAATTTGTGCAAATTTTATCACCTACCGAAGTACGGCTGCGGGTGTGGGAGCGTGGCTCTGGCGAGACGCTGGCCTGCGGCACCGGTGCGAGCGCGGTTTGTGTGGCGGGCGTGCTAACTGGTCAAACGGAACGGCGATTGGTAACACACTTGCCGGGGGGAGATTTGGAGTTGGAATGGGATGCCGCCACGAATCAGGTGTTTATGACCGGTCCGGCGGTGGAAGTCTTTTCCGGAGAATGGCCGGACGAGGTTTAATGTATTGATCACACTCCGTGTGATGAACAACGCGGAGTTTTTTGGTGTGTCGGAACTTTTGCAAGTTCCGCTACAGGTTACGAACCCTCTCACGGAGTGAGAGGAAGACATTATCGTTACATTCATTAGTTGATTTTTTGCACGGATGCGAGTTATGAAATTTACCGCCCCCCGTTGGGTGAATCGCTGTGCCGCGCTGGCGGGATCGATGCTAGTCAGCCGTTGGATGGAAACGCTTGACTACCGCGGAGCCTTTTATGATCCCACGGTCAATCCCGTCCATCCAGAATTTGCCGGAGCCAAGATATACTGTTTTTGGCACGAATACATGCTGCTCCCGCTGTATTTGCAGGGAAATCGCGACTTTACCATGCTGCTGAGCCAGCATCGCGACGCCGAAATCATGTCGCATGTCGCGCATTTTATGGGGCACGGCTGTGTCCGCGGTTCCACCTACAAAGGGGCGGCGGCGGCGCTCCGCGAACTGATGAAAGTCAGCCAACGGGGAAATCTGTCCATCACGCCCGATGGTCCCCGCGGACCCCGGCACCATCTGGCCCAAGGACCGATCTATCTGGCCAGCAAATTGGGCCTGCCGCTGGTAATGGTTGGTTTTGGCTGTGATCGCCCCTGGCGGCTGAAAAGTTGGGACAGGTTTGCCATTCCGCGGCCTTTTAGCCGGGCTAGGGTTGTTTGCGGCCCGGCAATCCACCTACCGCGGGATTTGGATCGCGCGGGGATAGAGCATTATCGACTCCAAATGCAAACACTCTTGCAAAGATTAAGCGACGAGGCTAACGCCTGGGCGGAAAGCGGCACGCCCAAACGAGGAGAGATTCGCCTGATTCGGGAACCGTTGCGGCGGCCGTTTCCGTCTGTGACGGCGGTCGCGGGGGTAAAAACCAAAGAATCGACGGGGGCTCTCGCTACGTCCGGAATGTCGCCCGATGCCACCCCTTCCCGCATGGCGGCGGATGTAATGTCGGGCGTTTCCCCACCCCACTTTGCCACCACTGGCGGGACCGCTTACAGTCATCCGCCGGAGGAGCGCAAAGCGGCATAAAGTTGACTTTCCAGGAAAGCTACTCTTCCCAATTTTCGTCTTCCGGATTAAGGGGGGGTAAATCGCTCCATTCGTCCAGCCTGGCCAGTAGTTCATCGCGATCGATCAAGTTCGCCCAGATCGATTCCCCCTGTTCCAGGCAAACCTCGTACTGGCCTTCGCGTTCGCAATCTTCGTGGCCGCAAAAATGCGGCGTGGCCGCCACCCAAAGGACCCGGTGCAGGGGTAGGTATTTGTCGTCAACCTTGTGCATATTGCGGTATTTCATGGCTTTCCTCGGGTGATATGGGTCTGTGGAAATTTTACTCTCGCAGGGGTATAAAATCTATCGCCGTATTGCTAGCCGACATGGGGGCAAATGGTAAACAATCAAAAGTGTTATCCGCCGCGCGGGGAATAACCCATAAATTTCAGTAAAAACGACAATTTGTCAATTGGCCCGGATTACATCGCCGACAGTTCCGCCGCGCGGCGGGTGGCGGCGGAGACTGCCTCGATCAGGGCCGAGCGTAAGCCGTGGCTTTCCAGGGCCGCTAGCCCCGCGATGGTCGTCCCGCCGGGACTGGCCACGCGGTCCTTCAGCACCGCCGGATGCTCACCGGTCTGTATCTGCAGGCTCGCGCTGCCGCGGACGGTTTGCGCCGCCAGGGCCAGGGCCACATCCCGCGGCAGTCCCATGCGCACACCCCCGTCGGCCAGGGCCTCGATCATTAACATTACATACGCCGGTCCCGATCCGGACAGACCCGTCACGGCATCCAGTAAATTTTCCGGCACTTTAAATGCCTGGCCCACAGCCCCAAACAGTTTTTGCGCGAGGGCCGCATCGGCGGGCGTCGTCAGTTCGCTCACAGAGTACGCGCTCGCGCTTTCACCAACCAGGCAAGGCGTGTTGGGCATGATGCGAATCCACCGTCCACGGCTAAATTCCCGTTGTAACCGCGCGAGGGTCCACCCCGCCACGATCGAAAGCAAGAGGGGTTGTTGGCGACTGGCGGACCAATGTTCCGTCGCGACCTGCAGTTGTGCCAGGACCGGCGCGGTTGATTGGGGCTTTACCGCCAAGAGAATCACCGGCGCTTGATCGAGCAACTGCAAATTGTCATCGCAAAACTTGGCTCCCGGCAACTGTTGGCAAAATAGTTCCCGGGCGCGCGGGTTGGGATCGGCGGCCAAAAATTGCTCCGGCCTAGCCAAGCCCGCCCGCACCCAACCTTGGGCCAGGGCCAACGCCATTTGCCCCGCACCAATTAAACCCAGCGGTTCCGCTAGCATGTGCAAACTCCTCAATTTCGAAACAATGACGCCGCTATCATTAGCATAACTTGCGGAGGGAAATAGGGTAAGCACGGGGTTATGCCGATTATACCGGGTGGCGCGCGGCGGGGCTGCACGGAAGGGACTGAACCGCTAGCTAAGCGGAGCTAAAGGGAAAAATTCCCCTGGACACCCGCTGGTTTTTCTGCGAAAGTTGCCCGCCGGTCAAATTGGCAGAGGCTATTTTCAGCGTCTCTGCGAACACAAAAGCTAGTTTTGGAGGGTGTGATGCGGTTGCACAAGTGGAAACAGTTCATTCAAGGTCGGTTCATTGTCAAAACATGCTGTGCGCTGGGGGCTATGTTTTGCGGGATGTTGATGTTGACCCAGGGTGGGTGTTCATCGCTGGATTGGACCGGTAGCCCGCCACAGGGTCGCTATAAGCCGCGCGCAGAAGGGACCCCGCAGACTATGAAGGAATGGGGCGATTTGCCCCGGTCCCGGCCCTTGGGGGATTAACAAATTTCAAAAAAGGCAAAATCCCCGATCATTGGGGATAAATTCCAAAGCCGCTTCATTTGCATGGTTGTGACTTATCTAGCGCACACTTTTTAAGAGCGAGACCTTGCCACTACAGCGGGAGAGTTATTACCGATGGATGCGCCGGGCGCTTTGCGGCTGCTGCCTGGCGGTTATGCTGCCTGGCTGCGCCTGGTTTGGCAGCGCGCCCGCGAACACAACTCCCTCGTTTCGATTTCGGGACGCGGGGGCCAAGGATGATTTTCGCCCCAACTACGAGCATTGGCGGGAAGTGGAGCGCACCGCGCACCCGTTGAATTCTTCTAAATTTTCCCCACGGTAAATTACCAGGGCCAATATCATGAACCGACTTTCGGAAAAAATTGGTTGGCTACGCCGGATCGTCGCGCTAGGGCTGCTGCTAGTGGCCGCAGGCTGTTCCAACTGGCAAGCGCGTCGGGCTAGTGCCCCCGGCTGGTCACGGGGGATATTTTCGGGGAACAATCAATCGTCTGCCTCTGCCACTAAGGCCGATCCTCCGGCAGTAAAGATTACCGGCCAAGATGATATTCCAGCGGCCACCTCGGCGGGGATTGCACGGTAGCACTACGCGGCCTGGTCATATCTAAACCATAGCTTTCGCGGCCTGGCCACTACAATAGATTCTTACTTCCGCGCGCGAATGATCGGGACTAGCGTTTTTTGGCCCCTTTGGCCATGGGGGAAGGTGGTTCGTCCCCTTCCTTGATAATCGTGACCTTGTAGCTTTTTACATCGCGGTCAAAGCGATACTCGCTAATGGCGTTGGCCCCCAGCATATTGCCAAAGTCCTTGGCCTCGGCGGGCATCGCCAAGCCCTCGATATTTTCCCAAACATATTTACCCAGGCGCAGCTTGGGGATTTTAATCTGCTTGCATTCAAATTTTTTATCTCCCGCCGTCAGAGTCACGGTGGCGGCGTCGGCCTCGGGAGTGATGCCGGCCTCTGCCAAGTCTGACTGTTGAAACAGGGAAAATTCTTGGTCGGGGTTAAAATGCACTAGCAACGGCCCCTTTTCATTGACCAGGGACATCACCACCACCCGCTGCCGATCCCGGAGCAGCGTGTGCGTGTGGCCCAGCAGCTCGGTATCGTAGAGGGCCAGTTTGCGTTTATCCAGTTTGTAGCTTTTGGCGGGGCCAAGTTTTCCCCCAGCCGCCTTGAGCGCGGCCAGGACTTCCTCGTTTGACTTTAGCTCGGCGTATTTTTCGTCCAATTGGGGCAAACCCTCTTTGAGCACCGCAAAAGACGCGGTCAGTGCGTTCTTGGCGGCGCAATACGCCGTGGAAAGTTCCTTGTACGTCGGATTTTCATCCTGGCCGTCCAAGATAACTAGGAGCGGTTCCGCCTGCTTGATCAATAACACACGCTGGTTGTATTGGGCGGTCAGTTGCGCTTTTTGGTTGGGGGGCGTGGTCGGAGCTTCCAGCAGCGGCTCGATCTTTTTCAGTTCGTCCAGCGCTTGGTCAAAAACCTTGCGGGCCTCGATGCTTTGGGCCACAAATTGATTGAACTTTTTGGCGATTTCGGTGTATTTTTTTTCCAGCGCGCCAAAGTTGGCGTATTCCTTGGCGATCTCGGCCTCGGCGGGCAAGATCCACGCCGATCCTTGCTTGGACAGGCTGTATTTGGCCAAGATGTCCTGCGCATCGGCGGGCGTTACCTGGGCCGCGAGCGGATGAATAATCGCCAAGTTCGCAATTGCAATAATAAGCGGCAAACACCAGCCGCAATAGCTTTTCCGCATGATACAACCCCAATCCAAAGAGTGGCCCGGGCATGTGACAGTAATTAATTTTAGACAGATTTGTCACCGGGCCGCAATCAACTTCCCGCCGCTTAGGCGTTAAATTGCACACCCGCCGACTGCAAATCCCGCACTAAGGTCGGCGTGTCCACATATTGCACCGCGTAAAAACCGACTCCCCGCGCGCTTTGCACGTGCCCCGGCATATCATCACAATAAAATATTTCCGCTGGAGAAAATCCGGCCATTTTTGCCGCGGTGGTAAAAATTTGCGGGTCGGGCTTGATCCGGCCTACTTTGTAACTGAGAACCGTGACCTGGAACGCCTGGGGAAGGATCGCGGCGTAATGTCGCGTCGCAAACTCCCAATGGCTGGGGCAGGTATTGCTAAGCACGCCCAAGGGGTAGCGGGCGTATTGTAATTGAGAGATCACACGAAGCAGCGAGGTATTTTGGGTAAAGATGTCGCTGGCGGCATGCTCCAGGAGGGCCAGATCGGGCTGGCTGCCGGTCTGGCGGCAATATTCGGCATAAAAGCCAGCTGTGTCCAGTTCGCCAGTTTCGTATTTTTGCATGAGGTCGCCAGCAAAGACCAAATCCCACACGGACTGTTGGGAAATGCCGCTCAGTTCCGCCATCTGCCGCGCCGCGCGGACATGATCGAAATACAGCAGCACGTTTCCCATGTCAAAATAGATAAATTTGATTTGCGACATCGATGACAAAAACAGGAAAAGGAAACAAGAAAAAAATTACAGGGGAGCACGTCCGTTCTCTAACAGCAATTTATGAGCCTTGGAAAACAATTAGTCGGGAAGCGGCGTCAATTCGATATCCTTGAAAGAAGCCGCGGATGGGGGGCCGCCATGAATTTGCAGGGCGATGTGTCCCGTTTGCTCGATGCCTTGGTCCTCTTCGGTGTAATCCACGGTCGGTTGGCCGTTGATCCAAAGCTGGATGCGCGGTCCTTCGCAGCGGATGCGGTAGTCGTTCCACTCGCCCGGTTTGAGGATTTTTTCGATTTTGGCCTGGTCCGGACCGGATAGTATTTTATTGCGGCGCGATTCGTCATACAGCGCGCCAAAATAGCCGCTTCCCAGGTCGGCCTGATAACCGATCATTTCGTGATGGTTGGGAATGCGGCGGCTGCGAAGTTGAATGCCGGAATTGATCCCCTCCCCCGCGAGTTTAAATTTCAACCGCAGTTCAAAGTTTTTGTATTCTTTATCCGTGGCCAGGAAAAAATTATGCGGAATCTTTTCCGCCAAGGTGCCGCACACTATCGCGTTGTCCTCCACGCGAAACATTTTTTCATCTCCCGACCAACCGGTGAGGGTTTTGCCGTCAAACAGGGTAGTGGTCCGCGGGTCGGCGGCGGGGGAGGCCGCGGGTTTGTCCGCGGAAAATGCGCTCTGCAAAATACAGCCCAGGAGCGCCCAGGCGGCCAAACCGCGCGGGAAGCCGCGCGCTATGTGATGGTAATTGCGTAAAAAACGCTGTTGGCAAAGCATACGGCACCAAGTTGGAATATAGTTTTGGGAACTTGTGGGATTGCGGGGGGATGCGATTGATTACCCCTAGTGGCGGGTGGGGATGCTGTTTAACTTAAAGGGAGCGGGAAGTGCTGGCAAGCTGCCCGTTCCGAGAAACTTTTACCGGAGTTTCACCGCGATGACGGCTGTCACACCCACCCCGCGCCAACCCGCGCCTGTTTCCCGATTATCCAGAATCGGCCGCGCTCTGACCCTGCGCTGCCCCGCCTGCGGCCAAGCGATACTGGTCAAAAATTGGTTGGGCATGGTCGCGCATTGCCCCCACTGCGGCCTAAAAACAGAGCGCGAACCAGGTTATTACCTGGGTTCGATTTATATCAATTACGGTCTGACCGCGCTGACGGTCACAATCGCCTATTTTGTGCTGCTGTTTGGATTTGAAGTCCCTTCCAAGTGGCTCACCTGGGGGAGTCTGGCATTTGTGGTAATTTTCCCGCTGTTGTTTTTTCCCTTTGCCCGGATGCTCTGGCTGGCGTTTGACCTGGCCTGGGACCCGCCGGAAGAATCGTAAGTGAGTTCGCCAGAATTCCGCTTGCCGCGTCATCCAGGGATAATGCCTCAGCCCGCAGCGTGAGCAAGGGAAGAAACTCAGCCCGCAGCCTCAGCAAGGGACTCTTATCAGTTCGTAGCGGAATTCGCCAGAATTCCGGTTTTCGTTCTGCTCGTTCTCATTCAGCCCGCAGCGTGAGCAAGGGCAGAAAATGCAATAGCACGCAGATGTCACAGATTTCACCGATAAACACTGATCAATTAGGTAGCGGAATTCGCCAGAATTCCGTCGTGTTCTGAGACTATTCGATCCAAGTGTGAGCGTATTGCGAGTTTAGCAACTTATACCAATCGCCCGCCTATTTTCACGGGGTTGCTCGCTGCGCTAACCCGTGGGCTTTGTTACACTGTATTACCAATAAACAGGGCGCGTTGCGGTAGAGGAGTACCACTCCCCGAAGAGATCATGGGCGAGGATTTGTCTATTTGTCCTCGACGATGGCATTCTCATGCAAATTCATCGTAGAATTTGCCTTTTCAGCCTGGACCATGCGGTAGATCGCGACACCCCAACCGGTCAAAATGAGCGCCGGCATCGAGAGCATAAACATGACGCTATAGCCAAATCCCCGAGCGTAGTTGTTTTCTTGCGGGTCTTGGGATTGCAGGCCATCCTTGCAATTGGGGCACGCCAGCGCGGCGGTTGCCAGGCCTAATGCCAGGAATGCCGTCAACAGCAGTCGTAGGGCACCACGGTAGATTTGGCGATGGAACATGGGAACATCCCCGTAGAGTTGATTCAGTATAAAAATTTACCGGAGTCGTCACGCACCAATAATCTTCGTCCTAGGGCTTGCGTATACATTATTCTAGCTTTCCCCTACCCCGCCGAAAAGCTCGGAAACAAGACATAATTCAATAAATACACCACCACTCCGGTGATCGACACATATAACCAGATTGGAAATGTCAATTTGGCCCAAAATCGGTGCCGAACGCGGGCGTTGACCAAGCCCAGCCAAATGGTCCAAATTGCCAAAAAAGGGACCGCCGCCGCCAAAATGACGTGCGAAATCAAGATGGCATAATACAGCAAACGGACGCTTCCCGTCCCTCCAAAGGGTACGCTGCCATGCAACGTGTGATGCCACAAATAAAAGCCCAAAAATATCGTGGAGACGCCAAATGCCGCCAACATGACACTCTTATGGGCGGCCTCTTTTCGCTGGCGGATAAGGATATAGCCGCAGATCAACAGGATCGTGGCCAACCCGTTCAGCGCGGCATTGGTCAGAGCCAGGGGATAGGTAATTGCCCAAAGGAGCGGCATGCGGGTATCTCGCGGAGACTGTGCGTAAGTTGGTGGACTAAGGAGACGAAGACGCGGCGGTTCGTGGTGGAGTGGATTGAGCGGGACTGGCCGGCGACCGCGACTGATCGGCATTCACTTCGGCGGCTAATTTGGGCAATTCCGCCATCATGCGGTCAACTTCCTCAGCATTTAATAGATTGACATATTTTCGCACGCGGCCATCGCGCCCCACAACCACCGCGGTTTCGTTATGATTGCCATTTTCATAGATCAGGTGCAATGGCTGGGCCACTTGTCGCAAGATATAAGCAAAGTCCCCGGTCAAAAATTTCCATCGCCGAGTGTCGGCGTTAAAGCGCGTGGCATACTCGCGCAGCACGTCAGGTGTGTCCAGAATAGGGCTGCAACTCACGCTAAGAAACGTAATGTCGTGCAGTTCAGGCCGCAAATGCAGTTTGGCCAGAGTCTGGTTGATTGTTAAACAATGGGAGGGGCAAGTTGAAAAAAATGTGCTTAACACCCAAACCTTGTCCCGTAGTTCGCTCGAGGCAAACAAATTTCCAGCCTGATCGGTCAGCACGAACTCCCCGGGACGCAGATCGCGCTTTTTGGCTTCTTCCCAATAGTCAAAAGCCTCTTGCCGGGGACCGGACCGGGCGACATCGCGAATTTTTGTGAGCTTAAAAATACCATAGGCAAAGACCGCCGCGACCAACAGCATCGCCCAGATGAATGATAGTCTGACTTTCATAATAGATCTCCCGCGGTCCGGCGACCGGCGCTCCACCAGGCCAACGCCAACGTACCAGCCAAAAACCCCCCCGTGACCGCCACGGACATTCCCCAACTGGGCAATTCGGCGGGCAACGCCGCCGCTTGGGTGGCGGAATCAGCCGTCAGGTACAGCACCCGCCGCAGCAGAGCCACGCCATAGGTCAGGGGGTTGAATGCCGCCACCCAGCCTATCCAGTTGTTTGCCGGTGGAAAAAACGCCCCGCTTAATAGCCACATTGGCAACAAGACTAAACTCATGACCGCGTGATAACCCTGGGTGGAATCAATTTGCCACGCCAAGGAGAATCCTAAGGCGGTCAACGCTAAACCAAGTATGGCCAGGACCGCAAAGATCGCCGTCATTGTTAATAGATCTAACCGAGGGACGCCGGGCCAGTTTAACCATGCCGCCACCGCTGCCAACAGCACAAATAATCCCGCCTGAGCCACGGCTATGGCCGTTCCCCCTAGCAGCTTGCCCAGGACCATCGCCCAGCGGGGGGCGGGACTGACCAGAACCCCCTGTAAAAAACCTTCGCGTCGGTCCTCTATAATGGAAATCGTGGCAAATATCGCGGTAAATAATAATATAAGGGCCAATGTGCCGGGAAAGTAATATTCGGCATAACTCAGCGCGGGAATCGCGTTTGTCGGGGGATTCAAGGTTGAAATTTCCCCCTGTGTGGTAGCCAGTCGAAATGACGGCCCCAGTCCCGCCCCAAATAAAATCCAAAACAAGATCGGTTGGCCAATCGCCCCTACCACCCGGTTGGGCTGGCGAATAAACCGGGCCCACTCGCGCCAAGCCAGGGACTGGACGGCGGACCAAGCCATTCCCCGGGAGGACAGTGCCGTGGCGTCCCGGGGAAGGGTCTGGGTCACGGTGATGGTGGAGGAAACGCCCATAGCGGAAGAGACGAATCAAAAACGCGTAAATGTTGGTGGATTAAGCCGCCGCGGCGTCAAACCGGCAGCCCGTGCGGGCGATAAAAACATCTTCCAGGCTGGGACGGCCCAGCGTGAGGGAGTCAATCCGCCCCGGCACGGCGGCATAAATCCGCGCGATCCATTCGGTGGCGGCGGGTAATTCATACCGAACCGAGTCGGCAAAAATTCTACCGGTAATGCCCAACTTTTCCTGGAGTGTCCGGGCTAATTCCGCGGGTGCGCTGGTTTGCACGGTCAGGCTTTCGCCGGCGATCGTTCCCCGCAAGGTGGCGGGAGAGTCGCAGGCCACCAGGCGGCCCTGATGTAAAATGGCGATGCGGTCGGCCTTGTCGGCTTCTTCCAAGAGGTGCGTCGTCAATAAAATCGTGATTTGGTCTGTTTGGCGTAATTCCTGAAATAACGACCACAGTTCGCTGCGCACCAGCGGATCAAGGCCAGTGCTTGGTTCATCCAGCAGCAAAATCCGCGGTTGATGCAGTAGTGCCTTGGCAATTTCGACTCGGCGCTTTAACCCGCCGGAAAGCTTTTCCACGGTTTCATGGGCACGGTCGGCAAGTCCCAGCCGAGATAACAGGATTTCGCCGCGTTGGGTGATAGCCCCGGTCGATAATCCGTACAACCGCCCCTGACACCACAGGTTTTCCCGCACAGTCAGTTTTTTATCCAAGCTGGGGGCCTGAAACACCACGCCCATCTGCTGGCGGACAGTGGCTGGAGCGCCTAGCAGGTCAAATCCGGCGATTTCCACTGTTCCCTCCTGGGGTCGCAACAGTGTGGATAAGACGCGAAAAAGCGTGGTTTTTCCGCCGCCATTGGGGCCGAGGATGGCAAACAATTCACCGCTATGAACCGAAAGCGTCAAATGATCCAGGGCCAACCGATCACCGTAACGATGGGTTAACTCTCGCACGGATATGATGGGGGGGACGGACATGGCGACACATGATTTCCAGCGAAAGCGCCGCGCTACTCCAGGCTTTTGGGCACGACGGGTTCGGGACTGGGGGGAACTTGGCTTTGAATGCTATTTGCGGGTCCCTGTTCGGTTTTACCAGGTTCAACAACTGGCGTTTTGCCATGGTCATGCCCGCCGGAATCTGAATGACCATGTCCCGCCCCGGGGACCTGCCCCTCTAGTTCCTCCACATCTAATTTTGTGGCGGAGTTATTCCAGCGCTCGTCGGAGGCGTGCCGCATCCGAAAGCCAATATCGGGGATTAGCATTAAAATTAAAAAAATCGCCATCATACCGGCGGGAATGGTTAGCACGTATTTCCAGTTTTGCTCGTATTTGACGTGCATAAAAAACAGGATCACCAGCATGGCCTTGGTGCAGGAAACGGCCATCATAAACGCCCAGCCCACCTGCGGTGTGTCCCGCCAGGGCCAATAGTTGGAATAGGTAAAGAACGAGGCCGTGGTCAACACGCATAGGGCGATAAACACATTGATGTATTGCGCCAGGCCGCCATGGCTATGATCGTCATGCTGATGATCATGAGCGTCATGACCTGTGGGTGTATGTCCGTGGCTAGAAAGTGTCTCGCCCGACGGGCCGACAACCTTGACCACTGGACCGTGATTGGGATTTGCCATGTTGATACTCCGCAATATTACTTTCGGTATGTGATGTTCGTGGGAAATGGTTTGGGAGGCGACATCCGGGATGGCGGATTACAATCGGCGTTCCACTAAAACAAATACAACAGCGGAAACAAAAAGATCCACACCAAATCAACAAAGTGCCAGTACAAACCAGTGTTTTCCACCAGATGGGCATTTGAACGGTCCAGTCGCACCGTCAGCATGTAGGCAAACACGATCAACCCCACGATCACGTGAATGGCGTGAAACCCAGTGAGCAAAAAGTAGGTGCTGGCCCACATGTTGCCGCCGGGAATCAGGATCGGCAATTTAAGCCAGGAAAAATGATCGTTAAGCCCCACATGGTGCCCATGATCGCTGTCCGTGGCCTGGGGATCGTGCAGAGTCATGATCAGGCGGGCAGCACGGGCGACCTCGATGGGGTTTTGGGCCTGGGGGTCGTCCCCCTTGGACGCGGTGACAATTTTTGTGACTTCTTCCAGGTCGGCATATTTTTTTAGATCAGCCTCGGTCCAGGCGGTTTTGCTTTGCTCGGCCAGTTGATTGTAGATTTGGGCCAAAAGTGCCCAGTCGGCATCGACCAGACCATCCCAGCCCGCGGCCAGCTTGGTCTTAAAGTCGGTCCATTTGGTTTTATCGGCTTCGTTTTTGGCGGCTTCAAATTCGGCGATGCGGGTGTCCAGCACGCGGTTAAAAGTTGGCTTGAGCAGTTCCAGTTGGCCCAGTTGTTGATCCGTGGGACGGCCCGGGGCCAAGGTCCCGACCCGCGCGGCGATCGCCGCGACGCGCAGCGAATTGAGTTTATCTAAAAACGCCTCATCCTTGACATCGGAACTAGTTATCTCGTTGACTCCCTCCAGACGCAGGCGAATCGCTTGTGCGTATTCGTAATCTGGCTTGCCATAAATCCGGCTATGCGGTGTGGCGGGATAAATACCGTGCGCGAACTTTTCCTTGTATTCCCAGGCCTTGATTCCCAAAAATACTCCGCCCAGTAACAACGTCAGCGCGGTCCACATTTTGGCTTGGTCGGCTTTGTTGGCCTTGGCGGCCTCTAGCCCCAGGACGATGGTCACGCTGGAGCAGATCAGCACAAAGGTGTTAAACGCGCCGATCGGTTCGCTAAGATGCACATCGTGCGGATAGGGCCAGACGGGAGCGCCAAAGCGGATCACGATGTACACGCCGATGAGCGCGGCAAAAAACATGATCTCGGTCGAGAGAAACAGCCAGACGATAAGCTTGCTGCGGGTCAGCGGCAACGCCGGCTGATACTGCAATTGCAAATGCCCCGCATGTCCATGCGAATCATGATCAAGGGCGTGGGAAGCGCTGCTAGCGTGTGATGCGGCCATAATACAAGTGCGAAAATGAAAAAACTGCGCGCCGGGAATAAGGGTGACAAAGTTTCCTGTGACAAGCTGGCAAAAAAACTAATACAAGGGAGTTGCCAACAGTAGCAACAGCCATGCGGGCAAGATCACCAGCGATCCGCGTAACAACCGTCGAGCATTGTGATCAGTAGTCTCACGAAAAAAACAATATGATAACCAAAGGTAAGCCAGCCCGATCGCCACGGCGGGAACCAGGTAAATTGCCCCCGCTGATAAAAACGGAGCACTCGCCAGCGGCACAAAAAAGACCGCTGTCTGTAAGGCCAGCACCCCGGCGCTGTGGCCGGTGGGATCGACGACGGTCAGCATTTGCATCCCTACCCGGGTATAATCCCGTCGATACAGCCAGGCAATGGCCATGAAATGGGGAAACTGCCAAATATAAAGGACCAAAAAGAGCGTCCAGAGCCGTAACTCGGCGGTAAATAACGTTCCCGTGTGGCCCACGGCGGCCCAGCCGATCAACACTGGCAAGGCCCCCGCCACCGCGCCAATCGCGGTATTGCTGGTGGAGTGGCGTTTGAGCGGGGTGTAAAGCGCCACATACGACAGCCAGGTCAAAAAACCCAATGCCGCCGCCAACAGCGTTGTTCCCGCGGCCAATATGGCCAGTCCCGCCAATAAAGTTACCCAGCCAAACAGCAGTGCCGCGGCGGGGCTGATGATTCCCGCGGGGAGGGGGCGTCGCGAGGTGCGCGGCATGCGCGCGTCCAGATCGCGCTCGAGCCACATGTTAAAGCTACTAGCGCTGGCCGCCACCAACCCCGTACCAATGATGCAGGCCCACCAGAGCGACCAGGAAAATTGCCCCCAACTGGCCAGATAAACCGCCGCGGCGGTGACGACTAATTCCAGGATCGCGATCCGGGGCTTGGTCAATTCAACATAAGCGGCCGCCACCGCGGGCCAGGAATGCCCCACGGCGATCCCGGGAAGGGGTGGATGGGCGGGAAGTGCCGATGATGCATAAATGCCGCCCGGCAAGGGAGCATGACCGTAGGCGCCAGCCAGGGCCTCCGCCGCCGGTTGGTCCGCCTGTTCAATTGTTGGCATGCAGCCCACACTCATGCGGCACCTGTCAGCAAAGGGGTGGCGGTGTGCGTGCTAGTCGGGGACACACCCGTGGTCAGGGAAAATTCAGGATGAGTTGAGGCATGATCAGCGGAGGGAGAATGATTTATGTCCGTCGCCGCGGTCTGGTTAAGTGCGGAGTGCCCCGACTGTTGTGCCCGCGTGACAAGCCGTCCAGACTTTGCCACCAAAATTCCCGAGAGGGCCAGCAGCAAGGAACCCCCGGCCACATGTCCGGTGGTCACGATAACTTGCCGCCAATCCCGCGCCTGCAATGTGACCGGCAGCCAACTGGTTGGAAAATAACCCAGTAACGCCTCTACCCCCCAGGGCCAACCATAATTCCATAGCCACGTCAGCACACCCAGGGAAATTTGCAGCACGACCAAACCGCTGATAAACCAGCCCAGTCGCGGCAGGCCGCTGGATCGGGGAAAGCGTAAAATCGCCTGATAGGCGACCGCCAGAGTCGCGATCAGCACGACAGCCGCCCCCAGCACGTGAAAGACCGCGATAATTCTTAATTGTTGCGGATGCAGCCAATTCAGTTCCGCTCCATGCCGTAAGAGCGCCCCCAGGACCAGTTGCCCGTACGTGGCTAGTGTCGCCATCATCGCGGATAGCCACAATTTGGCATAGGATCGGGGTTGCGCCAGCGGCAGATTGGCAATGTTCGCGGCGCCGCTTTGCCCCCAGGCCATCCGTTCCCACAACAGCGCGGTCAGCATAAAGACCAATGGCCCCGTGCAGCCATGCAGCATGGCCACCAACCGCGCGTCCAAGAGCACGCGCAAGCCCCCCAGTACACCCTGGGCGATGACCGCGGCCAAAATCCCCCCAGACAACCACAGGGTGTTGAGGTCCGCGCGGGCGCGGTAATTGGCAATCAGTGTCATGATGGCCAGGCAGCCGACCAACGTCCCCAAAATGCGGTGCTTATGCTCGATGAAAAAATCCCAACTGCTAAACCAAATTTCAAAGGGCAAAAAGAGCAAAAAATACCCGCCGCTATTCGGCCAATCGGCGTAGGCCATCCCGGCG
>JANRLT010000064.1 GCA_033762255.1 Pirellulales bacterium
AAACGTCACTCCGCAAGAGGTCCGCCGGGTCCAAGATCTTATCAACCACAGACCCCGCGAATGCCTGGGCTTCCAAACCGCCCACGAAGTTTTTTACGCTAGCTCCTAAACCCGCGTTGCGTTTGAGTTTGATGTCCGCCCAAACCCCTTTGGTCGATAGTCAAATGCTACACAAGTATTTGCATGTTTTAAGTAATACGACTACGATTATTTGCTTTTCGTTATTATCCGTCTTTGGATTACTTGAAATATTTTATTTAAGGAGCTCACCTTTTTCGGTTCTAGGCAGTACGGTGATCTTGATAGGAGTGGCGATTTGTGCATTCCAATATGTAAGAAATGGGAATATGTCAATGAGAATATCCTTGATATTAAGAATTTATACAGTTACTGTATTATATGCAGTATTTGAGTGGCAGAAGGCCAACGTCAAGGCAGATATGCTAGCAAATACAGCAAGCACCATTACACCATTACTGTTATCGGCAATTGTTTTATATAGTATTATAGTCGATATCATAAAGAAAGTTCGCCCGCCCTGTGCCAAAATTGGTGCAACCCCAAAATGACGCAATCGAATCTGACAATTCGTAAGCCAGGCGAGGTAGGAACGCCGTTACTCGCAGCCGACCCATGAAGAATTTGCAAACATATCACCGCACACGCACACCGAAGCAAAGATTTTCCAGCTCGGCGCGTGCGGGGTACGCAGTTATCCTTCGCCAAGAAGATCGTCGTGCAGGTTACCGTAGCAATGCATCACGCCGCGCGGCGACTGTAGCTCTTAAGGAAGCCACCCAGCCGCTGTTTGCAGCGGATATCGTTCAACGGAACAACCTCGTCCCGCGGTTCGCCCCGTTTGGTCTTCGGCCGTCCGGGTTGCTTCGTGCGAATCAAAAGTTCATTTTCGATCCCCTCACCCTGATGTGGACGTTCATTGTTAGAATGCTTCAGCGTTAATCCGCCTGGGCAGTTTTGTAACCCGGCGGCTTTGGCATTCGCCACCAAATCCGACTCGAACTATACAAGTACTGACTGAATCAGGAGTTAGAAACATCCAAAAACAGAGAATCGGTTCGTAAAGGGTGTGGCCCGGGGAAGAATAGATATTTCATAATAAAATAAATCCCACCTCAGCGATACGGTTCGCAGAGGGTCGGACATGGCGGGGTCTGGCACGGAAAGGGCGAGCATCTTGACGGGCGGTTGATTGGCATTACTCAGACGCACAAGCCTGTTTTTGCTTTTGCCAAGTATCGACCAGCGCTCGTTGCCAGCGCAGCCGGCGCTGACAGGTCTGACGCAGCAAGTCCACCAGCGCCAACTGATCGACAGGCTTGAGCAGATAATCATTCGCGCCACATTCGAGCGCGGTCAACAGCGCTTGGTCCGACGAATTCCCCGTTAGCACAATGACCTGGGTATAAGCGTTTCTGCGCTTGGCATATTTCAGAATGTCGATTCCGTCAATTCCAGGCATCTCCAGGTCGGTCAAGAGGATGTCAACCCCCCCCTGCTCGATGCGTTTGAGCGCCGTGTGCGGATCGATGATGGACTCCACGCGCAGTTCCCCGCCAAAGGCTCGCTCGGTCACTTTGGCCAGAAGTCGAGCCATTGTCGCGTCATCGTCCACGATTAAAAACGTCGGTATGTTCTTCAGCATGTTCATGTCATGTGCCTGTTGCTGGCGGAGTGTGAACGAGTGGCGTGGAAAGATAGTTACATTAGGCGGATTGGTCAGAGGTAGCTTCGCACAGGCCCACATCCAGGCAAAGGGAACCCCAGTCGCATTCAAATGGGATGCCAATGGGCGTGACTCCGCGGGGAAAGGCCACGGTGTGATTTTTACCGATGATCACGCTTGGCAAGCTGATGCTCATGGCAAATTGCTCGAGTTCCGTTTTCGCGCTCCCCGCGACCATATTGGCCAATTCGCCGATTGTATCGACAACATCGTTGTTAAGTTCTTCTGGGCGTTCCCCCAACATCGTGGCCGTCGCCTGAATCGCCGTGTCCCGGCTAAAACTTAACACAACCGTGCCATTGGCTTTGCCCGTTAAGCCGATGACGCCGCTAATTTCATAGTCTGGCTGGGCGTTTCTTTTCAAATAAGGTTGGCCGCGCTTTAACTGGCAATTCAGCATTGTGCCAAACACCTTCACGGCGGCGGTCACAAAGGGATTGATATACTCGACCTTGACAGGCTCGTATTTTGTCGTCATGGGTAGTCTCCGGTGTTAAGCGCCGGCCAAGTTGACATGTTTTTCAAGTTTGGCCCGCAAGGCTTCGGCCTCAAAGGGTTTGACCAAATAATCGGATACGCCCGCTTGGATCGCTTCCAAGACGCGACTCTTTTCACCTTCGGTGGTGATCAGCACCACGGGAATTTTAGATCCCGCCGCGCGGATCGCCTTGACCACCTCCAAGCCACTCTTGCCGGGCATATTCCAGTCGGTCAGAACCATGTCAAAGCCTTGCTCGCCAAATAATGAGCAGGCTTGGCATCCATCGGCTGCCTCGACAATATCGGTAAACCCCAGCGCGTTCAGCGACCGGATGATAATCTTGCGCATGGTTCCGGAATCATCCGCCACCAGTATCTTAGTCCCCATCCCTTACCTCTCTATTGAAAAAATGAAATCGACCACAATCCGTCATCCGGCGATAAAATGCCCTGTTTGACGGAGACACAACTGAACACGGCCGTGGTTTATCACAAACCAGCGGCTCAACTGCGGGGCGCGCGAAACATCTTGCGGCATTGCTGCTGCAACAAATCGGGCAAATCGCCCAGGGAAAACTGCCGATCCACAAAACCGCTGTTAAAGGCTACTTTATTCATTCCGTAAACGTCGGAGGTGGCCTCGTCCTGTCCCAACACATAGCCGCCGCCGGCGCGAATCTCGCCACAACCCGCGGCACCATCTTGTCCCATTCCGGTCATAATTACCCCCAGACAGCGTTGTCCAAAGATTTTTGCCGCGTCGCGCATCATGACATCGACCGATGGTTTATGGCTGCTGACGGGTTCACCATCCTCGATTCGGACCAATACTTGGGATCCTTGCCGATGCAGGCGGAGATGGAGTCCCCCGGGCGCCACCAGCGCCTGATTAGGGCGGAGGACGTCTCCGGTAGCGGCTTCTTTAACGGAGATATCTGAAAGCAGATTGAGCCGCGCGGCGAACGGTTTGGTAAATTTCGCGGGCATATGCTGCACGATCACGATTGGCGGCAGGGGAGGGGCGATATCTTGGAATAATTGCGATAAGGCGGGGGGGCCGCCGGTGGATATCCCCAGAGCGACACAGCAGTTATCGTAGCAATGTGAATCTTGATCCGCCTTGGTGGCGATTTTGCCGGTGAGGGATTCCTTGCGCCGGTTTGTCCGCTCGGCATGGGATTGCCTGACGCGCATCATCCGCCGCACGTCGATTCCGGTCATGATACGCAGTTTTCCCAGCAGTTCGTGGCGAAAGCTGTCAAAAGAGCGACGCGATTCCTCGGGTTTTGTGACATAATCCACGGCTCCACGCTGCAATGCCTCGATGGTGATGTCGGCGGCTCGGTGGGTGAGCGCACTAACCATTAACACGGGAATCGGATTTTTGGAAATCAGCACGTCCAGCGTTTCCAGGCCATCCATGCAGGGCATGGTCACATCTAGCGTCATGATATCTGGGCGTAATTCGGCGGCCTTGATCAGTGCCTCCGCTCCATTGCAGGCGGTCCCTACCACGGAATACCCAGGGGCATCCGCCAGAATATCACAGATTTGCTCCCGCATAAGGCGCGAATCATCCACCACCAGCACGCGCGTGGGCTTGTCCTGAGGGCGTTTGGCCGACTGTTTTTCCAATATTTCCATGATAATAACCGGTGTCCCCATCCCAGATGCAAAGTTTATTCCATCCAAACCATGATTTGTTTTCCGCCTTGATTCCATTCAAAGACTGGTCCTGGAGCGTACGCCCGCTGCCGCACTCCCGCGACAATTTCATCCAATTGAATTTGTTGTTCGGCGATGTTTCGCCGCAGATCATCATCCAAAAGATCTTCTAATCGTTCAATCGCGGAGGCTGCCTGTGTCAGTTGAACCTTTGTTATTCCGTTTTCCCGCACCCGTATCTTTAGCCAGGTAGCCAGTTGATCAAACCCTGGACGGGAAGCGGTCGCGGGGAGCGCCAGGGTATCGAGTTCCACCGTTAAGCCGGAGATGGCTGCAAAAAACAGGCTGTGCCAGTCAAGGGGGACCGCTAGACCCCGCAGGTAGTGAATCAGGCCGTGGAATGCGCGTAACACTCCGAACAACCGCGGCGGTCCCGCCAGGCGAAAATTCCAGCGGTCATCACCCAACACGGAGGCCATGCGCTCGGCCAGTCGCCAATCCGCGATGTCGTAAGGACGGGATTCGCAGAACGGTTCAAAGAGCAGGCGGCAAACCGCGGGCAGCTTGGCGGATATGGGCTCCAGCAACCGCGCATTAAAACCGAGTGCCAGCAGCAAAGGCCAGGGGGATTCGGCCTGGGTGATGGTTGCGCGAATCAGCCGGACCAGCGCCAGCCGTTCCCCCGGGCTGGGGCGGCAGACGCAACCAAAGTCATATATGACGATTTGCGGCCTCACGCCGCCGCGGCGAAATCGGAGGTTTCCTGGGTGCCAATCGGCCTGCATACGGCCATGCCGGAACAAGCCCCGCAAGAAAAAGCGTGCCAAAGTCGCGGCTAATTGGCGACGATCAGCCGTCGGCCAGTCAGAGCGCACGGCATCCCAATGTTCTCCTTCCTCCCAGGTGGTGACCAACACCCGTTCATCGCTTAGTGAATTGATTACCCGGGGCACCACAATATCCGCGTCCTCCGCCCACTCCGCTGCGAACGCCTGTTGCTCTTGCGCTTCTTGGCGATAATCCAGCTCTTGGTCCAGATCGCGGCGAATGGCTTCTTTCCAGGTATTTAAATCAAAGCCCCGCGATGGGGTTCCCAACGGAATTGCTAGCCAGCCGAGCGCGCCCAGATCGGTATCGACGGCCTGGCGGATGCCGGGGTATTGAACCTTGACCGAGACAGCGCGGCCGTCGCGTAGGCGTGCCTTGTGCACTTGGCCCAGCGAAGCCGCGAGGCCGTGATGATCAATCTCAGTTACTAAACGTGAAAGAGGCTCGCCCCATGCGGCTAGCAAAACTGGCTCAATCTCGCGCCAGGGGAGCGGGTCGGCGTTTTCCTGTAAAGGGGCGTACAAGCTGGCACTTTCGGCAGCCTCATCCGTGTTGCGAAAGCTCCACATCTGCCCCAGCTTTTGCGGCAAGCCGCGCAGCCGTCCCAACCGATCGCAAAGCAGTTGGTGCGCTTGGCGGCTGGCGTGTTCGGATCGCGATAGGCGCAAGCGCGCCGCCGCAGTGGCCAGGCCACCGTATGCCGCAACGCGTCGAAGAGTTGACGGGAACATGGTTTACGCAGTGATTGTTGCGGGAAGCGCCGGGGTCCGGGTCTCGGCCCGGGGAATAACTGTGGGGGGGTTGGTTGCCGTGACTTGGGCGGTGGAATTGGCGCGGCGTTTCATGGCGAATTCATCCGCCAATTCAACGACGCGCGCCAGTTCGGGCTTGGTGATCTGCGCGTCGGCGCCGACCGATTTGCCCTTCTTGTGGTTGTCCGGAGTAAGAATGGAAGAGTACAACACAACGGGTAGTTCCCGCAGTTGTGGGTGCTCTTTGATGTTGCGCGTCAGATGTAGGCCGTCCATCGCTGGCATTTCGACATCGCTGACGAGAATGTCGGCGACTTGCCGCACGTCTCCCTTTTCTTGGAATGTCTTTTGAATCCACTCCCAAGCCAGGCGTCCATGCTCAAAACAAATAATATCGCGGTAGCCGCTGTTTCGCAGCGTGGCCGCCAATGCCGAGCGGACAGTATGAGAATCATCGGCCACTAGGACGCGCAAGGATTCGCGGGGCACGCCCAGTCGGTTTTCAACGACTTGCGCGTTCTGGGAGACATTGGAGATTTTTGCCGTGATGGCCTCGAAATCGAGCATGATCACCAGTTGCCCTTCGAGAATTGTTACCGCCGTGACGGGAGAGGCGGCGTCCGTTACGATCGCGGGGGCGGGCTGGATATGCTCCCAATTAATCCGATGAATGCGTTCGACGGCGTCAACCGCAAAGGCGGTTTGCGAATGATTGAATTCGGTAAGGATAAAATTGCTCTCAGGCTGATCGCGCAGCTCGGGATCTAAATGCCGGCGCAACGACACGCACGGGACCACGATGTCCCGCAGGCGAAAACAGCCAACCACGGAGGGATGGGCCCGGGGTAGTTCGGTAATTGTTTGCGCGGCCAGCACCTCGCGCACCTTGGCCACGTTGATGCCCAGCCGGTAAGCACCCACACGAAAGACCAGCACCTCCACCTCATTGGTGCCGCTTTCCAGCAAAATTTCTTTTTCCAGCAAAATACTGCCGATGCCGCTGTTCATATCGCACACTCCCCGGGGATGGAGGCCGCTGTTTTTATCCCGCGCCGCAGCAGGAGTTTGTTTAGCGCGGAACAAAGCCGGCCATCGTCAAATGGTTTAACAATAAAGTCCGCGGCCCCAATTTGCAGCGCTTCCTTGAGCACATCGATCTGATCCAAGGCGCTGACCACCAGCACCCGCGCGTCCGCGTCAAATTCCATGATTCCCCGCAAGGCGTGCAGTCCGTCATAGTCGGGCATTACCAAATCGAGGGTGACGGCATCGGGGCGCAGCTCTTGATAGCGTTTGATCGCCTCGCCGCCGTCGCCCGCTTCGCCAGCAATTTCCCAGCCATCCCCACGGGCCGCGTCCTTAATTTTTTCTCGTATAATCAATGCGTCGTCGGTGACTAAAAGCCGCTTGGACATATTGTCTGAGTCTCCTTGCTTACCGCCCGCGGCGGCTCAACACTAAAATGGTAGTTTGTGGATTAGGTGATTCGCCCCGTTCAAGGGGGCGATCCGGGTGGTTGTTACAACGTTACGACCGGTTCTCCCTGAATCTCAATTTTTATATCACCCGTTCTCCCATTAACGGTGATACGTCTGCCTTTTTTTCCGCCCAGATGTTCACCCACGATGGGAATCCGCAGATCCTCGAGGATTTTAATAAGGGCCGCCCGATTGGCCGCTCCGATCTCCATCATGCCCGTTCCCCCCAGCATGCTTGCTCCTCCCGAAAGTTTGGCGTTTAATCCGGAGCGCTGCGCTCCTTTCGCGGCGAGCAAATCCAACATATGCGGCACCGCCGTATCGGCAAATTTACCCGGCAAACCGGTCCGATTTTGACTGCAAGGCAGCACGATATGCGCCACCGCCGTCATTCTCCGGGCCGGGTGGTACAAACTTAGTCCAATACACGAACCGAGTACCGTACTGGCCAGTTGTCCCGCGCCCACCACTACGATTTGCCCCATGCCGACGGGCACTTCTAGTTGCTCTTTCGTGGAAGCCGTAAGACTCATTTTCCTTGGACCCTTCGGTAAATCTAAAATTGGCCGGATGCTAGCGTTTTAACAAACCGAAACCGCACCTTGTTGCAAAGCCTGTAACAGTTCCTTTCCCGGCACGATGAAGACACTCCAGTCCACATCTTCACGGTCAAACTTGAACCTTGTCTGACAGACGAGCGCCTCGTCGCATTCCAGGGCTTGCAACATCAGGGTTTGCTCCAGCACGCTGGCCCCATAATCCTGAATGAATGTGGGCGGGGTTGGCCGCAAGGTGCGTCCTGTCAGCCGCGTTAATTCGCTCAGATAGGCCGAGGCCAAAATATTGCCCGTTTCCATAATCGCAGACTGCTCCAAGTCGCTCCACATGGCGGATTGGCCAATCTCCCGCCGCAAGAGGCTGGCGGCCAGTCGCCGCCCCCCCGCGTGGTCAAATGTCAAAATCATTTGCCCGCCACCGCAGCCCGCGATGCCTAGCACCACGATGGTCATTAATTCAGATTGACCATCCAGGTCCATGGCCAGCTCCTCCAACGGAGCCCGCCGCACTTCGTCCACGGAGAGCGAGATGCGGCCCCCCGTCCAGTCGCACATGGCGTTCGAAGCGCGTTGCGTGGCCAGGACGACGCATTGCCGCAGGATATCAAGGTTGTGATCTGTTACAGGCGATGAACGCACGTTATACACTCCCGGAATAGACGGTGGACTTGCCTTGGGACGGGGATCGGTGTGGCGGTCCGCCATGCGCGGTGTCTGCCTCGTACGCGCGACTCGAGCGGCAAGCCAGATCAATCAAGGCCGCCACGTCGAGAATCAGCGAAACCCGGCCATCACCCAGTATGCTAGCGCCTGCCAGACCGGGAACATTACGATAGTTCTCGGCCAATGATTTGATGACGATATCCTGTTGTCCGATTAAGCGTTCGACAACCAGCCCCAGTTCCTTTCCATCGCTGCCGATGACCACCAGTGTGCGGTCGCCGCCGGTGTTTCGCGCCTGCCCCGGCTCTTTCCACTGAAAGAGCTCTGAAAGCTCCACCACGGAAACGACCCGACCGCGCACGCGGGCAATCGGCTTGTTATGGATGGTGGTTAATTCAGCCGCGGAGACACCCACGATTTCGACCACGGATTCGACCGGAATGGCAAAGACCTCGTCGGCGATCACGGTTAAAAGACTGGGCAAGATCGCCATCGTCAAGGGAAGCTTGACCGTGATGGTGGTGCCAAATCCAGGCTGACTGTCGATCTCGATCAAACCGTTCAACTGCTCGATTTTTGAGCGGACAATGTCCATGCCCATGCCGCGTCCCGAGACTTCGGTGACCTTTTCGGCCGTGCTAAATCCAGGTTCCCAAATCAGCTGGATCAACTGCTGATTGGAAAGTCTTTCGGCGTCTTGCTGGCTAATGATCCCCTTGGATATGGCCTTATCCCGAATTTTGATGGGATCAAGACCTTTACCATCGTCTTGCACCTGCACGATGATGCGGTTGCCCCGGTGAAACGCATCCAGTGTAATTGTGCCGCGGCGTGGTTTTCCCTTGGCCTCGCGCTCGGCGGGTGACTCGATGCCGTGGTCGGCGGAATTGCGCACCATATGGATAAGCGGATCGCCCAGCTCGTCAATCATCCGCTTATCGAGTTCGGTTTTTTCGCCGTGGATGACCAGCTCGATATCCTTGCCATTGCCGCGGGTGATATCGCGAATGACCCGCTTATACCTGCCAAAGAGCGGGCCAATGGGAACCATGCGCGTGTTCATGACGCTTTTTTGGATACCGTCCGACACGCGATCCAATTGGTGCAAAGCGTCCGAGAATCCATTAACCAAGGTCCGCGCCTGGCATAGTTTGGCGATATCGCCGCTCACAATTTCAAGATCCTTGCGGATTTGAACGATGTGGCTGCGCACCGCCTCGACAAAATGCACGTTGTGCGCATCGGAGTTGGAGTCGCCGAGCATTTTTTCAAGCGCGACTGATATATTTGCGAGAGCGTGCGTTGATTGATTTCTGGCTGAAATGGATTTAAGCTGGTGGCCAATCTGACCGAACCGCGCCTTGTTGATCACTAACTGCCCCGTCAGGTTCATGAGCTGATCCAACCGCTCGATGTCAACCCGCAACGTTTCGGCTGGCTTGTCTTTCTCCCCTACGGCGGCCTGAGCCCCGGAGTTTTGGGGTTTATCGGGGGTTCCGGACGTGTCTTGCGACACGGCGATCCGCGTGGCGGTCTCCATCGCCTGGCTGTTTTCGGGCAGGCTTTTGTCCGAGGGGGAGTCAACGTCGCCGGACACCGTGGTGTCTGTCATTTCAATCCGGGTCACCCCTTCCAGATTGATTTCCCGGCGAATGTCCTTCAGATCGGACTCGGAGGCAAGGCCGAACTTTAGTGTATTTAGCTGTTCGATTTGCCCCAGTTGTTGTTCACCAGGCGCTGTAAAAAATAGCGTGCCATGGCTGGCCAACCTTTCACAAATCAGCCGAGCTTTTAGTTCAACGAGCGGCAAATTTGGTTCAAAAACCACCACGCCGGCCACGGCGCGGCATCCGGCGGGCGCTTGATCGGCAATCTTTTGATAATCCTCGCTCGACAGGGCGAACGAGTCGGCCGCACGCGTCGGCGAGCCCCCCACAAGAGTGGACGCCTGGTTGCTGTCCCGTTCGGCGGGATCACGCGACCGGCAAAGAAGCAAATACGCCTGGCTGAGGGCGGAAACATCGCGATTTCCCACTTTTAAAGATTCATTAAAGACACGTAACGCGTCGCCGGCCGTCAGTAAGGCGTCGGCGATGTCATTGGTCACGCCGCGTCCCCCTTCGCGCAACGTTTGCAACAAATCTTCCATGACGTGGGATAGTTTTGCCGCGCGATTCAATCCAATCGAAGCCGCAGACCCTTTGATCCGGTGGCAAATGACCAGCAGGGGATCGATCGCCGGATTTTCCCGGGATACCAGCGCCTCGCTAAGCATATCCAGCGACTGCTCGGTTTCGTCGATGAAGATCGATAAATATTTTTCCGTAATATCAGTTTCGTCCAGGACATCGGCAAAGGGGTCCCCCACCGGGAAATCCGGGAGACTTGCTTTAGTCATCGGGAGACCCTCGGACGGACCCGCATCCTCCCCCGGCAACGTTGCGTTGTTATTCGGAATATGGGCCAGAACGGCTTCGATGGCGGAATTTGTGGCCAACGGGCGCGCCGCGCCGTTGCGGTCAAGAATTCTGCCGATTTCATCAACAATTGACTCGTATTCGACATCATCCAAACTAGAGTCCTTTAGCTTGTCGATCATCGCCGTCAAGCGGTCAACCGCCTGAAAGACCAAATCAATCACATCGCGCGTCAGGGGGAGCGTCCCCTGCCGCGCGCCATCAAAGACATTTTCGACCTTGTGCGTCAAACGATTGATATCACTCAACTGCAACATCGCCGACAACCCCTTAAGGCTGTGCGCGTCGCGAAACATGATGTTTAGCACTTCGATATCGACGGCCATCTCGTCCGCGGCGGATAACGCCCGGGCGGATTCCTCCAGCGCCAGTAAGTTTTCATTTAAGCGCGTCAGATAGCCCGCCGATTCGTCGAGGAAATCCCCGAGCATCGTCGCCATGAAATCTTCGTCCAGTCCCAGGTCGTTCGACATTGGCTTATCCGTGAGTTTCAGCGCGGGATGAATTTACAGTAACGGGCTTTTGATGCAGCCAGGGGAGCTTACGCTCATAACCCCGGACAAAATCGAGCGCTCCTTCGGCCGGCCCCGTGATCAGCAGGCCGCCGGGTAACAGCTGCTTATCGATATGTGTAAACACCCGCCGCTTGGATTCGCGGTCAAAGTAAATCAACACATTTTTGACAAAAATCAGATCAAAGGGAGCCGTCGAAAGGGGCTGCAGCAAATTGTGCTGTCGAAAACTCAGCCATTTGGTAATGTCCGACTTGGCGCGCCAGCGGTTCTCCGCCTCCTTTTCAAAAAACCGCCTGCGCCACTCCTCCGGCACGTTCCGCATGGCCCGCTGGCCAAAAGTCGCCCGCCGCGCGGCCTCCAAGGCGTCGATGCCGATATCCGTCCCCAGGATTTCAATCGACCATTCCTCGCAGCGGTTCAGGCTGCCGGCGACACAACAAGCGATGGTGCAGACTTCGTCTCCGGTGCTGCAGGCTGCCGACCAGATCCGCAGCGTTTTGCGGCGCGTATGACGGCTGGCGGCTTCTTGGAGTTCGCGACAGTAGCTTTTGCAGAGCCAGTCCCATTGCACATCGTCACGAAACAAATACGTTTCGTGGGTGGTGATCTCCTGTAAAAAAGCGTCCCATTCAGGGTTATTTGCCCCCACGCGGCTTAAATGGCGATAATATTCCTCGTAATCCTTAATCCCCGTGGCTCGCAGCCGGCGGCGAAGCCGGTTAGAGATCAGCATTCGTTTTTGCGGCGAAATGCGAATTCCCGTGTGGCGATAGATCAACTCGGCAAATCGGCCAAGTTGTTCATCGCTGATGGTCGTGGTGAGAGTGCTACCGGACATAAAATAAACCGCTAAAAGGGAATAAATCCGCGCGTAAAGTCCGTCACAAGTTGGCTGGCGTCTACAGGCCTTCGCCAGTGGAAAAATAGAGACGGATGTGTTCCGCAACGCTGCTGCCTTTTCCCAGCTTTACAGGCGATAAATCCGCCAATCGATCCGGCAAAAATGGGTAGGCCACAAAGTTTTAATATGGGGAGCCGGCTGGTCGCCGGGCTCCCCTGATCCCTGCGGAATTCAAACGACGGGCGTTTAATTTTCCAGTTTGAAGCGGCTGACAATATCACGCAGGGCGGCTGCTTGGGCTCCCAGCTCTTCACTGCTGGACGCCATCTCTTCGCTACCAGCGGCGGATTGTTCCGTTACTTGTGAAATCTGGCCGATAGCGCTGGCCACTTCGGTGGCGCTGTGGGACTGTTCCACCGTCGCACAGGCGATTTCCGAAATACGCTTGGCGGTCGCTTCGACGCCCTGGATGATTTTATTAAGAGACGCGCCGGTCTGTTCGCTCAACTGGGCCCCTTCTTCGACCCGTTTGGTCGATTCCTTGATCAAGTTGGAGATTTCCTTGGCGGCTTCGCTGGACCGCTCGGCCAGCTTGCGCACTTCGTCCGCCACGACGGCAAATCCCAGGCCATGTTCGCCAGCGCGGGCGGCCTCGATCGCCGCGTTGAGGGCTAGCAGATTGGTCTGGCTGGCAATCTCCGATATCACCTGGATGATTTCGCTGATCTGACTGGAAGAAGCCTTGATCCTTTCCATCGCCTCGATCGATTTCTTGACGGCGGAACCTCCCTCTTCGGCGAGCGTCTTGGTTTCAGTCGCCACTTTATTGGCCTCGCCGGCATTATCCTTGACGGCATCGATGCTCCGCGTCAGTTCTTCCACCGAAGCGCTCACTTGCTCGACCGAAGCACTTTGCGTTTGCGCTCCCTGGGCCAGCGTCTGGGCGCTTTCGGACACGATGCGCGAGCCTTCGGTGAATTGGGCGGCCCCTTCGACTACTTGCGAGATGACATCCCGCAAATCGTTGATCATTTTCTTGAGCCCGGCGGCTAATTCGCCGACAGCGTCCTTGCCGGAGAAAGATGTGCTCTTGGTTAGGTCCCCTTGGGCGGCCGCATTGACAACCATCAGCAATTCATCCACTTTTTGGCGGAGTTCTTCTTGTTGCCGCCGATCGCGTTCTTGATTATCACGTTCGCGGGCTTCCATTTCCTTCTGCTCGGTGATCACCGCCCAGGAGACCATCGGCCCGACGTACTCCCCGGTGGTGTCGTAAATGGCGGAGGCCTTGAGGGAGAGGGTATCCTTGCCGACCGCGATCTCCGCGGAGTAGGGGAGATTACGGGGATCGCCGAGCAGTTTCCGCTGATGCGCGGGGTTCTTGTGAAAGACGTCATACGACCCGCCGACAATCTGGTCAACCTTTACCGGCAGTTGGTTTTCGATTGTTTTGAGTGTGTTACGCGACGCCGGGTTCATATAAACAATCGTTCCATTACGATCGGCCAACATGATGTTAATCGGGGCGTTTTCGACGATGGCCGTCTTTTGCGCGCCATCCATCCGCGCCTTGACGGCGGCGGTGATATCCGTGGCAAATTTGACAACTTTGTAGGTGTTGCCCATGTCATCCACCAGGGCGCTATACCGCGCTAGAATCCAGACCACGCGGCCACCCTTGGCAAAACGTTGAAATTCGCCCATTTGGGATTCACCGCGTCCCAGCATTTCCCAAAACTCGCGGTATTCTGCGCTTTCGACATATGCCGGGTCACAAAACATCCGGTGATGCTTCCCCTGGATTTCACTCAGCTTATAACCGACCGTCTTGAGAAAGTTATCGTTTGCCGTAAGAATAGTGCCATCCGGCTCAAATTCGATCACGGCAAAGGCCTGGCTGACGGCATCAATATTTGCCTGGGCATCGGTGAGTTCTTTCCTCATTGTCGCCAACTCGGCTTGCGATGTGGCGTTTTTCTTAGTTTCGGGCCGTTTAAGAGCGGTCTTGACCATGGATTCTCCCTTTTTGTTCTGATTGCGGTGGAAAATGAAAGGATTCAAACTGGTGGCGGGAACAGTGGCGGGCTAATTGGCGGGACAGCGCCTAGACATTTTTCAGACTAGACTGCTTCTACTTCGGCGGGATTTGTGTCAATCAGAGTTTTTTCGATATCCAATAGAATCAACAGCCGATCTTCGAGTTTGGCGAGACCGACCAAGTAATCACGGCCCAAACCGGCGACCGTGGGGGGGGGCGGGGCGATTTGATTTTGGGAAATACGCAGGACCTCGCTGACGGCGTCGACGATAATGCCAATCGTTTTCCCAGCCACATTCACCACGACTATCCGCGTCTCATCGCTTTTTTCGGCTTCCGGCAGACCAAAGCGAAGCTTCAGATCGACAATGGGAATGACCGAACTGCGCAGATTGATCAATCCCTTGACATACGCCGGAGTTTGCGGCACTCGCGTGATCTCACCCATCAAAATGATCTCGCGGACCTTATTGATTTCGATGCCAAATTCCTCATCTGCGAGCTGAAAGCTAACAATCTGCAGCGATCCCTCGGGCTCAGTCCGCCGTTGCTTGTGCGGCGGTGCTTCTAGTATGGCACTTGACATGCGATTAACCCCTAATTGTTAGGATTTCATTAAACCTCTCTTTTTATGTAGGTTGCGAATTCTAGTGGAGCAAGTAATTTATAAAAATTTTTAATGATTAAATTTGCTGAGCTACAGAAAACGACATGCTAGGCTTAAGTAACCGGGGCAAAATTAGCGTTTTTAAGCCTATCTTCAAATCCAGCCCGGGTATTTACGTGCAGCCGTTATGCACTATTGCGCATGCTTTTGATAATCCAGCCCCTTTCCGGCTGGAGGCAGCCAAACTTTTTTTCTTTACCGGAAACACGACGGTATTTATCGCTGGCCGACCGTCCGTCCCCCTCAGCCCCGTTTGCTCAAAGTCAAGAATTGCAGGTTTAATCAGTCATTCATTCTGAGAAGCCGTATCACTTTTTCACAGTCTTTAATACCACAGCGTGCTTGGCCAGCAGGAACAGGTCCCCAACCATGCATCGATCTCAACTCTACAACCTTGCCGCTTGCTACTGGCCTGTGCCAGCGGTAGCAATTTGGTTGGTGGCAGTTATATTCGGCATGGGGATTGTCGCAGCTTATCACGCAACACCCGGTCCGCTGACCTCTCCGCCATTGCTATGGCCAAGGGACGGGGGAATTTCCCGCAGCGATGGTGATTATCAGTTATTGATGTTCGCCCATCCGCATTGTCCCTGCATGCGCGCCAGCCTGAATGAGCTGGCGGCGGTCATTTCCCGCTCTCCGACCAATATGTCCGTCCGGATTTATTTTATGTGTCCCGGCAATAATACCCACTGGGGTCAAGGCAATATTGTTCAACAAGCGCGGGGGATGACTCGTGTCGCCGTCTGTTGGGACCGGGATGGACAAATAGCGACCCACTTTGGCGCGCAAACCGCCGGTCATGTGCTGTTGTATGGAAAACAAGGCGAGCTGCTATTTTCTGGCGGAATAACCGCCGCGCGCGGCCACGAAGGCCAAAATGCCGGACGCGCGGCAATTATTTCGCTGGTCAATGGAGAATCGGCGGCCCTCACCAGGACGCCTGTCTTTGGGTGTCCACTATTGGACCCCAAGACCTGCGCCATCGTTTGCGGAGCAAATCCATGAGCGAAAAAAAGTGCAAGCCGCATTGCATCTCCACCCAAAAACTCGCCCAAAAGATTTATGTCGAGCGCCAGCAGGCTGGTACGATTCGAATCGACCGGACTTTCGCCTGGTTAATGGCCGCGCAATGGGTGTTTGGAATATTGCTGGCGGCCTGGGTTTCCCCATTTACCTGGAAAGGGACCGCGAGCGAGATCCATCCGCACGTTCCGTTGGCGGTATTGCTGGGCGGTATGATCAGCGTGTTACCCATCACGCTGGCTCTGTGGCGGCCGGGTTGGGTAATAACGCGGCATACCATTGCCGTTGCGCAAATGTTGACATCGGCGCTTTGGATTCATCTTTCCGGCGGGCGAATAGAAACGCACTTTCATATTTTCGGCTCGCTCGCATTTTTGGCCTGGTATCGAGACTGGACGGTATTAATCACGGCCACGGTGGTGGTGATCGCGGATCATCTGGTCCGCGGTTTGTTATGGCCTCAATCCATTTATGGAGTTCTGGATGCTAGCCTGCTAAGGACACTCGAACATGCCGCATGGGTGGTGTTTGAGGATGCGATTTTGATCATTTACTGTATCCGCGGTCAAAAGGAATTGCGGGCCATCGCTCAACAAGAAGCGGAAATAAAAATTGCCTACGAGGACGTGGAGCGGCAAATCTCCGCCCGCACTCGGGAACTGGAAATCAAATCGGACATTTTATTGGATGCCTTGCAGCAGGCTCGCATTGCGACAAAAGCTAAAAGCGAATTCTTGGCAAACATGAGTCATGAAATCCGCACCCCCATGACAGCCATTCTGGGGTACGCGGAACTGCTGCTGGTTGATGGAGATCTGAATAAGGCGCCGGACAGCCGCTTAGAGTCTATCCGCACAATTCAGCGTAATGGCGAGCACTTGCTGGGCATCATCAATGACATTCTAGACCTTTCCAAGATCGAGTCAGGCAAGCTGAATCTTGAGCTACTAAAGCATGCACCCCAGAACCTGGTCGACGATGTCTTAACCCTGATGTTGGTCCGTGCCCGGGCAAAAGGACTGGCCCTGAAGGCTATTTATGAGACCGCAATCCCCGCCACAATTCAAACCGATCCGCTGCGTCTCCGTCAAATTCTGGTGAATCTCGTGGGGAACGCGATTAAATTCACCGAGCATGGAGGGGTGCGTCTGGAGATCCGGCTAGTAAACAGTTTTACGCCTCGGATGGAATTTGACGTCATTGACACCGGTATTGGTCTTTCGGATGAGCAACGTCAACGGCTATTTCACGCTTTTTCCCAGGCCGATAATTCGATGAGCCGCAAATTTGGCGGGACAGGCCTGGGATTGACCATCTCTAAAAGGCTAGCAAGGATGCTGGGAGGCGATGTCTCGATTGTGGAATCCACGGTGGGTGTCGGCACGCGCTTTCGAGCAACAGTGCTGACAGGGCCCCTCTTGGGCGTTCCGTTGATTGAACCATGCCACAGATCCTCTGAATCGTTGAACCTCCCTTCGCGGCCGGAAAATTCATTGCTTTCGATTACCTTGAATGGTCATCGCGTGCTCTTGGCGGAGGATGGTCCCGATAATCAGCGGCTAATTTCACATGTCCTCCGCAAAGCGGGAGCCACGGTCAATATCGTGGAAAATGGCAAACAAGCCGTCGACGAAGCGCTGCGGGCAAATACCGTCGGCGAGGCTTATGACGTCGTGCTGATGGATATGCAAATGCCGGTGCTGGATGGCTACGAGGCAACCATGCAATTACGCGCGCGGGGATATTGCCAGCCGATTGTCGCCTTAACGGCACATGCCATGAGCGGTGATCGGGACAAATGCATCGCGGCGGGTTGCGATGAATACGCCACTAAGCCCATCGACCGCGGAAAGCTCTATCAGATCATCCAGGCAGTAACGCATCGCGCGCGGCCCAATGATCTCATGGCAGAACATGTCCTCCACGCACAGGTATCAAGCTAATAGGCTAGCCCGGCACTAGTGTGTTTATTCATCTTCAAGCTATGTAGGCATTAAGCATCCCCGTACCACACTCTTTACGAACTGTTTCTCTGTTTAGGATATTTCTAACTCCTGTGTCATTCAGTACTTCTAGAGATCGAGTCGGATTTGGTGACTAATGCCAAAGCCGACGGGTTATAAAACTGCCCAGGCGGATTAACGGCCATGACCCGTAGGCGGCTAACGGGGAAAATTGCGTATCGAGGTGAGTGTGCGGTGGAATGTTTGCATATTTTTCTTGTTCTAGCAGCAAACGTAGCGTTCTTCCCCTTGTCGGCACTGTAATATGTCAGCTTTGTTTGTACCATTTTTACTCGGCACTATTTGGCTCAAGGCGAATCTATTTTTGCACGGGACGACTTATCACTCCCACTCTTTTCCAAAAAAATCGGCCAACGCGGCTTGACGTTGGGTACGTGATTTTTCCGGGGCACGTCCCGCGCTTTGCAGCCAAACCGCACCAGCCGCCAGTTCGTCACTCATCCAGGTTTCCTCGACTAGCGGATCATCCATGTACTCGGATTGATCTTCCCATATTGCCTCCATGAGAGAATTGGCATGGCTCCCTGGTACATCGGGATTCTCGCTAGCAGGCGCGTTCCAGGAGCGTTCCACATCCAGCGGCATAAGAGCTAAGGAATGAATGGTAAAGTCCGCCAGCGGATTCCCCACCCCCGAGCCAAAGTTCGAGTCAATGGGCAGATAATCCGCGGGGGTGACCAGGCCGTCAAAGTCCCCGTCCCCCAAGGTCCAGCCCGCCGACAATCCGGGCGTGGGCGTGCCCAGGAATGAGTCCACAACCGTGTAGTCGCTGCCATCGACCTGGCCGTCAAGGTTGTAATC
>JANRLT010000066.1 GCA_033762255.1 Pirellulales bacterium
CCTACCTCGAGGGGCCGGTGACCAAACTCTCTGGCGGCTGGCAAACCCGCGTCAAGCTGGCGGCGCTCCTTTTGCACGAGCCAAATTTGCTGCTGTTGGACGAACCGACCAACTTTTTAGACCTGCGGACGCAGATTTTGCTGGAACATTTTCTCAGAAATTATGACGAGGCCTGTCTGGTTGTCTCGCACGATCGGGCGTTTCTGGGGGCGGTCTGTGGGCACACGCTCGACCTCAGCCGGGGCAAGTTGACGATGTTTCCCGGCAAAATTGACGCCTTTTTGCAGTATCAACAGGAACGGCTGGAGCACGACCTGCGGACCAATGCCGCCGTATTGGCCAAAAAGCGACAGCTCGAGGAATTCATCGCCAAGAATAAAGCCCGCGCCAGCACGGCCACGCGGGCCAGGTCTAAAAGCAAACAACTAGAAAAGCTCGAACTGACCGACATCGCGGCGGATGAGCCGACCGCCCGCATTCGCGCGCCGCAGGTCGAACCACGCAAGGGACCGGCCCTGCGCTGCCGCAATCTGGCCATGGGCTATGCCGAACGACAAATTGCCAGCGGGATCGACCTGGATATCGAGCATGGGTCGCGGGCGGCGATCGTCGGCGATAATGGCCAGGGAAAAACTACGTTTCTGCGGACGATTGTGGACTCCCTGCCGCCGCTGGCGGGAGAGGTCCGTTGGGGCTATGGCTGCGCGGTGGGTATTTACGCCCAGCATGTTTACACCAGCCTGCCGGACAAGCAAACGGTGCTGGAGTATCTGGAATACAACGCCGCGGCGGGGACCAAATCGCAAGAGATTTTGGACCTGGCGGGGGCGCTCTTGTTTCGCGGTGAAGCGGTCAAGAAACGAATTTCGGTTTTATCCGGGGGGGAACGGGCCAGGCTGTGTCTGGCGGGATTGTTACTCAGTCAGTACAACGTGCTGATCCTGGACGAACCGGGCAACCACTTGGATGTGGACACGATCGAGGCGCTGGCGGAAGCGCTGCTTAACTACCAGGGGACGGTCATTTTTACCAGCCACGACCGGCACTTTATGAAGCGCGTGGCGACCTGCATTGTCGAAGTGCGTGACGGGCAGGTGACCAACTACCGCGGCGATTATGAAGCGTACTTGTATTCCGTGAATCAAGAGATTGAGGAAGGGGAACGGGAGCAAGCCAGCGGCATGTCCAAAGCGCCGCGCGACGTAAAGTCCACCGGTACGGAAAAACCCAAGCCAACGCCGGTAACCGTAAAGGCCAAGCCCGTTCGCCGCAACGAGCGCGAGATTCGCAAGGAGCTAGCCACGGTGGAACGGGCCGTGGCCAGCCTGGATACGCGTAAAAAGCAAGCCAACGCGCAGCTTTTGCAGGCGACCGATCCCGCCGACGCGCTCCGCCTGCATAACGAAGTGGTGGAGTTGGCGACCCAGTTAGAAGAGATGGAAAACCGCTGGTGCATTTTGCAAGAGGAATTAAACGAGGGAGAGTGAAGCTAGCGGCTATCCCTCCCCGCCGACAAGCTGAAGCGCATTTGTCCGCCGAAATGTCCGCGTACTTATTCTTTTCAGGCCACGATCATCAGTTGGATCGACTCGGGTAGATATTGGGCCACGGCTTGAATGGTGTCTCCCTTCATGGCGCGCCACAATCCGCCGCGTAGGGATGTTCCCATCATCAAAACCGACACTCCATGCGTGACCGCCATATCCAAGATCGTATCGGGCAGATCGTGGCTCAAGGCATATAGGCAATAGACAGGCACGTCGTGTTCGGCGGCCATTTCCCGCGCCGCCGCAAACAGGCGAATCGCGTCCTGATCATCCTCGCCGCGGGTTGGCCCCAGCGGACCCATCGTGGGAACAGCTAAATGCCTGATAAACAACACCAGCAACTCGGCATTTTGGGCCTTGGCCTGCTTCACGGCGCTCTGCAAGAGCTTGAGGTTGCCGTGGGTGCATACCATGATTCGCGTCCCGGTAGCCTCCACGACATCTGGCTTGGTTGTGGCCGTCGTTGATGAAGAGGCGGTGGCCGTCGCTGCTGAAGAGGCGGTGGCGGTGGGCAAGGCGGGGACAATGTCGGCTCCGCGGTATGTCAAACGGGTTTCACCCGCGAATTCCAATTGCGGCGTGGGAATAAAGGTATTCACCGGTTCGAGTAGCCACGCGCCAATGTTTCGATAATTGTGCGCCAAATAGCGCGCTAACAAACCGACGAGCACTATCGATCCGGCAAACATGAGCGCGTGTGGCTTTTCATAGCCAATCGTGCACCATATCGCAATCATCAAAATCGCCAGCGCCAACATCGGCCAACGTTCGTATGGCTTTAAATCCAAATTTCGATTCGTGGAGCACGCAGAGAGGTTAATCGCCACCGCTCCCACCACCCCGATGGCGTATAAATCGGCCAAATGGCTGACATCCGGCACCATGAGGACCGTGACCGCTGGAAAAATGGAGGCCAGTAACAAGCCCAGCACCGGCATGCCCCAGCGATTCAAGCCGCTAAAGACCAAAGGCAATTCGCGATCATGGGACATCATAAATTGGATGCTGACCAAATCCGTCACGGCGGTATTGACCGCAGAGAGCAGGAGGCAGGCAAAAATAATCGAGGCCACAGCGGCGAACGTGGGACCGATGTAATATTCCGCCAGAACGCGCAGCATAGTGTCGCGCACCCGTTCCATTCGCTCGGGATCGCCCACTCCCAAAATTTCGGGTGGAATCGCTTGCATTGCCACGGTCAAGACCAAATTCAAGACCACAATTTCCAAGAGCACCGGATAAATGGATAATCGCGCGGTGCGGGTTACCGGCTTTACCATGATGCCCGTCATATTGGCAACGGCTTCCACCCCGGAAATCGCCAAAATCAAGCCGGTAAACTGCGTCCACCAGTTGGTAAAATTGCCGGTGGGGGGGGTCACTTTCGCATACCCAAACTGCGGCGCGGCGGCGACCGCGATTGCCAGGCTGCAAACAATAGTCGCTATCGCGACGAACATCGCCAAGGTTCCCGCTTTGGTCGGGCCAAAAAAATTAATCGCCCCGATCAGCAAAATCCCCCCGGCGGCCCACCATTCCGCATGGGGTAAATGCAAATAATGAAACGCGTCCAGCGCGGAGAGCGACGCGGTGACGACATAATCCGCGCACAAAAGCAACGCCCCCACCACGCCCAAAAAATGTGAACGTTGACGTGCCGCGGAATAGACTCCCCCTCCTTCCGGATAGTGGCGGCAGATTACTTCATAAGCCCACCCCACCCCCACCAGCAGCACGCTCATTGCCAACAAAAACCAGATCGACGCGAATTGAGCGGAAAAAAATGCCAGGCCCAGTACATAAAGCCTGCTGGTACCCCAATCGCCAAACAGCATCGGTCCGGCATGATACCAATGCAACTGCCGGGGACGTTCGCCGGTATTCAACATGATTAGTAAAGTAATATTCGAAAAAATGTAAGGCAAAAAGCCTTGGCGGATTAAAACGAATAGCAATCATCCGCTGCCGGATATGATTGTCCCAATTTAACAACTCTTTGATTTTTCGGTGTTAAAACTGTGTTTAAATATCCGTGCTGGGCATTAAAAAAGTGTAAAGATGTGCTAAATTGCCAAAAAAATACCCGGGGAAGTCTCGGGAATTCACTAACGCGGGTCGCAAATTGACGGTTGTTTGTCCTGTGCAACCCTGATCTTCCGCTAAGTCGGTTGGTGTAAGCGGAAAATTTCGCTTGTTTACGCGTGCTTGTAAAATGTGATTGCCTCGATACTTTGGCGGTATTTATAATAAATTTATTAATCGCGGCGAACATATCCCGCCTACACATCAAACTGATTTGGTGTTTTACACATATTATTGCCATGAGTCCTACCCTTAATCGCTCTTCAACCCAGCATGCTTCCAGTAACACCCACATCCGCCGCTTGGCGAGGGGATTTACTGCTTTTTTCGCCAGTTGCTGGGCCTTTTTGTTAACTCCCGCCCACGCGGACATTTTTATCCTGGAAAATGACGGCCAGATCGAAGGGGAGTTGGTCAACCAGCCCGCCACACCCCAACAGACCTTGCGCATCCAAACAAAATCGGGCGGACTTTTAGAAATCAATAGCGCGCTGGTCAAGCGGCATATTCCCACGTCTCCGGTGGATGACCAATATGAGCAACTCCGGGTGACCGCGGCGGACACCGTGGCGGGCCAATGGGAATTGGCCGAATGGTGCCGGGTCAAAAATCTAAATAAACAGCGCGAGGTCCATTTACAAAGGGTGATCGAGTTAGACCCCAACCATCGCGATGCCCGCGTCGCCTTGGGGTACGCCCAGGTGAATGGCCAATGGCAACGTCAAGAGGACAAGATGATCGCTGAAGGTTACGTGCTGTATAAAGGGAAGTGGCTGCTGCCGCAAGAAATCGAAGTGATCGAACAGGCCCGTCAAAAAGCACTCAAGCAAAAAGAATGGTTCACCACATTAAATAAATTGCGGGCGGACGCGCTGCGGGGCTCTCCCCCGCAAAAAGCCCAAGAGGCATTACAAAAACTTAAGGAACTCAACGACCCGCACGCGGTTCCCGCCTTATTGCAATCGCTCAAGACCGACTCCAATCAGCAAATGCTGGTCCTTTATTTGGAGGCTCTCTCCCGGACCGGCGGCAACGACGCGGTTAAGGTCCTGGTCAATCTGGCCATGGGCGGAGGAAACGAAAACCTGCGCGATCTGGCGCTGGACTTATTAAAGGCGGGCCACCATCCCCAGGCGGTCGGTTTTTTGGCCACGGAACTGCGCAGTAAGGATAATAAGCGGGTCAATCGGGCCGGTTATGCCCTGGGGGAGATCGCTGACCCCGCCGCGGTACCGGTCCTTATCGAGGCACTGATCACCAAACATAAATACCAAATCAGTGCCGGCGACAATGGAGCCATTAGCAGCACGTTTTCATCTGGGGGCGGGGGTGGTTTTGGCGTGGGGGGCAAGCCCAAAATCATCGAAGAGCAAATCCAAAATTTTCAGGTTTTATCGGCCCTTACTAAAATCACCGGCCAAAACGAACTGGAATACAATCAACCCGCGTGGCGCGCCTGGTACGCCGCCAATCAAAAAAAACCGGTCATCAGCGGTCGGCGGGATTAAGGGGACTCTATTGACCGGCACGGCAGTTTTACCGCGCGAATTCTTGACGATTTTTATCGTATAGATAATTGCCTCTGTTTTTCCATGCTCCCGCGGGTTATTTCTCTGGTAAACGCAAAAACCGTTTGAACCTGCCGGTTAAAAGATTATCATAATTAAGTGGCAATTCTCTATTTTGCTGGCACGATGGGCTTGATTGCCACGGCCAATGGCGGCAGATGCTCATGGAGCCAGCGTGGCTGTGAATATTTTTTGTCGGGTTGGTGTTTTGCCCCAGGGGCGAGGCATCAACCCCGTGATTTTTTTGAAATTTTCGGAACTATGTCCCCAATTATCGGAATTGACTTGGGCACCACCAATTCCGCGGTCGCCTACATGGCGCCTGACGGGCCGCGCCTGATCCCCAACGCCGTGGGAGAACGGCTGACCCCTTCGGCCATCGGCTTTGAAGAAGATGGCAGAATCTTGGTCGGTCGCGCGGCCAAGGAACTTCAGGTTCTCCATCCCGAGCGGGTCGCTACGGTCTTTAAGCGAAATATGGGGACCGATTGGAAACAGGCTTTTCCGGGAGGAGAGTTTACTCCTGAAAAGCTATCCAGTTTGGTGCTTCGTTCGCTCAAAGAGGACGCCGAGGCGTTCTTTGGCGAGCCGGTCACCCAGGCCGTGATCACCGTCCCCGCTTACTTTCATGACAATCAGCGAAAGGCCACCATTAACGCGGGCAAAATCGCCGGGTTGAACGTGCTGCGTATCCTTAACGAACCGACGGCCGCGGCCCTGGCCTATGGTTTGCACGCCCAGGGAGACAAAATTATCGTGGTGGTGGACCTGGGGGGCGGTACGTTTGACGTTTCGGTGGTGGAAGTGTTTGAGGGGGCGCTTGAGGTGCGGGCTTCTGCCGGTGAGAGTATCTTGGGGGGAGAAGACTTTACCCGCACCCTAGCGGCCCGGATTTTGGAGCAGCGGGGGATGCATTTTGAGCGGGCGGAACTGGAAGCCCCGCGGTTGGTGTCGCGGCTGTTGTGGCTGTGCGAGCAGGCGAAATGCCAACTGAGTAAAGTCCCCGCGACAACCGTGAAAATTCCTAATTTACAAGGGGAGTTGTCCCCCCAGGCCGAGGAATTTGCCGTAACGCGGGAACAGCTTGACCAATGGACGGAAGGGTTGTTGGGCAGAATCGAACTGCCGATCCGCCGCGCCCTGGGGGACGCGGGGTTAAATCGCCATCAAGTCGATGAAGTCATCTTTGTCGGCGGGGCGACGCGCATGCCCATGTTTGCGGAACGGATACGCCGGTTATTTACGGGCGAACCTCATAGCCGCCTGAACCCCGACGAGGTCGTCGCGCTGGGAGCCGCCGTGCAGGCCGCGCTCATTGCCAATGATGAAAGCGTGGGAGATCTGGTGATGACCGATGTTTCTCCCTTTACATTGGGGATCGAAACATCCAAGGATTTTGGGGGCAACCTGCGCAAGGGTTATTTCATGCCCATCATCAACCGCAACACTACCATTCCGGTGAGCCGCGTGGAACGGGTGGTGACGGTGCATAACAACCAAACTAGCATCGTGGTCAAGGTCTACCAGGGGGAACAGCGGCGGGTGGAAAACAACCTATTTTTGGGGGAGTTTTCGGTGGAAAACATCGTTCGCGGGCCCAAGGGGCAAGAGATCGATATCCGCTTTACCTATGACCTGAATGGCGTGCTGGAGATCGAGGCCACCGTGGTGGCGACGGGCCATAAAGTGACGCACCTGATCACCAAACACGCCCGCACGATGACCGAGTTTGAACTGCAATCCGCGATTAACGCCATGCAGGCGCTAAAAATGCATCCCCGGGAAGACGCGCAAAATCGGCTGCTGCTGCGGCGGGCCGAACGCGTCTATCAAGAACTGTCCCTGCATGGGCGGGAACATCTGACCGCGCTATTGGACGGGTTTGAGGATGCCTTGGATCAAGGGGATAAAATCATTATCGAACGCTTTCGCGAGGAACTGATCGAGTTTTTGGACCATGTGGATCCAGGAAATTCCGACGAAATTTCCAACTCCGACTAAGGAATTGAGCAAACTCGTTGTTTACCGCATTTTAGATGATGTCCCTGGGACGGCCCGCGGGAGGGCTTTTTTGCGTTATCGTTTTTTTTATGTCCAGCGCGCAAACACCATCCGCCCTGACCCCTCCCAGCCGTGTCGCTTGGGCGGAAGGGATTTTTGACACCTATCAGGAAAATTCAAGCGGGAGCCAGCCCGACGATAAACCAAATTCCGCTCCGGGGCCACTGCGGGACAAGGGACGGCTGTTGGGATTATTGCGGGAAGAAGATTTTGTCCCGCCGCTGGCGCTCCTGCAGGCGGCGGAGACGTTAGGCGTGTTGCCCGGAGAAAAATTGTCGCGGCGGGGATCCTGGTACGAGGCCGACTGCGATATCTATGAGCTAGAGTTGGAAAGCAAATTGGCCGAACTAGTGGATCGGTTATGTGCGGATTACTTTTTGTTGACTCCGGCCAATCGGCAGGCTCGCTTTAATGAGTTAATGGCCGCCGGCGAAAAATTTCCCCGCGTTCGCGCGCGGTTATTGACCTTGCTCGAGGGACTGCAATACGAGCCGCAAAGCCCCAAGTACCTGACAGCCTTTGAGGCGACCGCCCAGGGGTACATACAAGAAATTTATCCGCTTCCCCCACGGGAACGCGCGGTGCGCCGCCGGGCCGCGGCACGTAAAATCGCAACGGAAGCGGTGTCAAATACTAAAAAGTATATCCAAGAAATCCGCCAGGCGGTGGCCAAGTTGACTCCCCGCCAGCCAGCGTTACAGCAGTGGACGACCACGCTGTTATCCGGCATGCAAGCCGATAAAGTGCCGCGAGGTTCCGACACGGTACAGTTGGCGGTCCCCTCGCGAAATTCTCTGCCGGACAAGCCCGTTGACCAAGCCACCAGCAAAATGCCCTGGTATGTCCTGCCAATTATTGTGGCGGCTATTATCATGGGCGTGGGGCGGGGAATTACCGACACTTCGCGGAAAGTCCCCCCACAACGAAATTCCACCCAAAACAGTCGTTACACCGTCCGTGAAGGCGTCCAACTGGATCCGCAATACCCGCCGCTGGATGTGGAAATGCCCGAGCAGCCGATGGATAGCTCGGCTGAAGAATTGCAGCGCTATCAGGCCGAATTAGAACAGCGCGTCAATGAAGCAGTAAAACGTGCCGCCGAACTGCGCAAATCCCTGAACAGTGAAAAACAGCGTCCCCCATTTGATGACGAGTTACCGGAAACCCCCGCTGATTCGACAAATTCCCCATCTGGCACAGATACTCCAGCAGACCCACTGGATAATCCATTTGATTCACCCGTTTCACCCCCCACCGACGAGAGTCCCTCGCCTACACCGCCAGCGCTTAAGAATCCATTTGAATAGCATGGACGGGGGCCGGAGTTGATCTTTGAATGGTTTTGGGGATAATCCGCCAAAAAAGCCTGTTTACTACTGGATGTCATCCCGGAATCATGATTTTTTTAACCAAGCATTTATCTTAAAACAATCTTTTATCAACCATGACCCCCGATTTGCCAGAAGATCTCTCGGCTTGGCCGAGTCAACCTGACAAATTGTTGGGTATTACCGACCAGACCACGGCCACGGAGCTAAAGCGGCGTTATACCTCGCTCATCCGCAAGTTCAAGCCCGAGCGTTTTCCCGATCATTTTCGCCGGATTCGCGAGGCCTACGAACAAAGCTTGCCCATGATCCAGTGGCGCGATCAGCGCCGTCAATATGCTCCTCCGGTTGTTTCTTCTCCCGGCACTCCCCCGGAATCTCGAGCTGGCGGAGAAGATGCCGCGGCGTCAGCCACTCCTCTTTCAGCTATTGCGCCGACCGAACCTAGCGAGGTTTTAAACCCGGACGAGGCCAATGATAAGATACCCGGGGCGACTGGGGCTAAAACGGCGGCTGAATCGCCTGCGACACAGGATTCCGGGTTAGACGCACGGAATACTTTACCCCCGGCAAATCCCCTTGCGGCCGAAATGGCCCCAACCGCCGATCGCGAATCAATTTTAGCGACTCCCCGCGCGCCAGCGGCCTCGCCTTGGCTCAATCCCGGCGACGCCGGTTGGGAAGACGGCCTGGAGCAAGTATGGAACCAGGCACGCCGGGGAGATGTCGCGGGAGCTTACCACCGGCTCTGCCAGTGGGAAAGTCGCCACCGGGGAAATGGACCGCTTTGTACGCGGCTGTATTGGTTATTGTCCATCCATCCTGAACTAGATAAGAATCGGGAACCACTGGAGTGGTTAATTGCGGCGCTCCGCGCCAACGGCCTAAGCGGAGCCAATTGGGAGTTATACCGTCGCGAGCTAGAACGCAGACCAGCGGAGATCGGGACCCCGCGCTGCGAGGAAATCTGGCAGTTTGCGGCCACGCCGGGGGCCTTGGCCAGTTTTGCCCATTGGCGGTGGAGCGCCGCCGTGTCGCTAAACAATATTGAGATCATCATTAATGATTTAGACCGGCTGTATACCGTCCTGGCGGCCGATCACGCTGATTTGTGGGCACAGTTATTGATGCGGGGAGTGGGCATCATGGCCTGGAGGACGGAGGATTCAGCGCGGCATGCCAGCGAGGTGTGCTTTGCTGAATTAGAAAAACTGGGGGATTTGTATCATCGTCAGTCGGATTTATTTGAAGAGCTGGATTGGTTGCGGACTGTCTTGCCCGCCTGGCAAAAACTGCGCCATGCGGAGTTTCCCCCGGCACTGGTCGATTTTTTGGCTTCGTGCTGGTATCTCGAACCGCATCTGCTGGAACAATTGGCGCTACGGCATTTTCAGCAAATGTTGGCCTACACGGATAACACGCTTGCGCTGTTTGATAATTTGAACTACATCGCGCCCGAAACCATCCACCTGCTGCGGCGGGCCTTGCGGTCCTGTGATCGCTTTGGCGGAGAGCGCCCCGCGCCGGAAGATAGTGATTATTTACTCGATCTGTTCGCGGCCCATTTTAAGGATCATGCGCGGATCAATTATGCGGCGTGCCGGCGATGGATATTAAACTTTTGCCTGCATGAGCGGGTTGGTCCGCAGGATTTGGCGACGTTGCTGATGTGCGACGCCAATCCCCCCGGTTGGCTCGTGGAATTGGCCGATCAATTGAGCCAGGACCATTCCCTAAACTATCTGTACTTGATCCATGTGGTTTTGGCGGATTGATTTATCTCCCCGCGCTAGCGCGAGGCTATTGGAAACGACTAACCAGCCATCCCGTCAAAAAAGCAGCGGTTCCAGGATCTTCATCCTGGAACCGCTGTTATAAAAGCTATCTGGATTATCGTTTAATTTATCACGGAAAAAGCCACCGCGGAACGCTTGCCTAGGCCTTGCGGCGGCGAGCGGACAAAATGCCCAGGCCGACCGCGGCCAACGAACCCAATACCCAGGTGCTGGGTTCGGGAATCGCGGTGACCGCGGGGTTGGAAATGGAGAGGGGATTTCCCACGCCCGAGCCAAAATTGCTATCGATCGGCAAATAGTCTGCGGCGGTAACCATTCCGTCAAAGTCGCCGTCACCCAGCGTCCAACCCCCGGACAAACCGGGAGTGGCGACGCCTAGGTTTGAATCTACGACCACATAATCAGCGCCGTCCACCTGGCCATCCAGATTATAATCGCCCGGATAAGTAAACCGGACGATCACTTGATTAAACCCGATGCCCAAGTTGGCGTCACCCAGGGTGATGTCATAAAACGGATTGCCGACATTGCCAAATTGGCTGTTGGCGTTATCGACCGCGATGAGAATCCGTCCCCCGCCCGAATTATCCACCGTGGTGCTGCCAATCATCGGCACGTTATTGCCCGGAGCCGAGCCGAACGTGTAATAATTGTCAAGATATTGGGTGATGGTCGCAATCGGATTGGGATCGACGAGGTTGTCGGAATGAAATAACACGAGGTCGTTGTCATTTAAGTCGATGTAACTCTCATTGCTCATCAACAAGCCTGGCATCCCGGTCCCTCCATTGAGGGCCGTGTTATTGACAATCATTAGGCCATTGGCGCCGCCGTCAACTTCCGCGGCGGTCAGTCGGGTAAACTCTCCGGCGTTACCGGGAGCCAGGGAGAGTTTTTGTTGCCGCAACCCGTTGACGGTCAAGGAATCCGTGCCAGCAATCGTGGTTTGTCCAACCGCCGTTCCGGCACCGGCCCCAGGTCCGCTGACGTGGCCCACCACATGATCACCATTGTTAACATTGAGCGTGCTGGTGCTGGAACTGGTGATCACGCGGGCGGCATTTCCGCCGCTGGTCCCCAGGGCGCTGACATTGCCCGAGAGTTCCAGCGTGCTGCCAGCCGCGATACCCACGGTGACGCCGGTGCCGACGGTGCTGGTGTTAGGGCCGGTGACTTCCAGTTTGAGCGTGGTGGCGGGGCCAACCTGAACTGCGGCATTATTCCCAAAGACCAGATTGGTGCTGACCACCTGATTTGTGGTGTTGCGCAGGGTGCCGTCGATTTTGGTGGTGGAACTGGGATTATTCAAAATGGAAAAGGCGTTGGCCAGTTCCAAGGTTCCCCCCGCCGCCGCTTGAAATTCGACATTGACAATCGGATTGGTCGGGGCCACCGCCAAATCATAAGTCAGCGTCCCTTCCGTCACGGCAACGGTGCTCAGCTGGCTGTAGTCCTGCTCGCCCTGCAACACAAGTTTTCCCGCGCCGGACTTAGTAAAGATCCCTTGGTTTTGCAAAATCCCCGTGTGGGTCGTCGTGTTGGGGGCACCATCGGTCCTAATGCCGCCCGTTGTTTGCACGCTGATATTGCGGGCCGTTGTGAAACCCGCGGACGTGGCCAAGCCACCCCCCTGCATGGCAAAGTCGACGGTTCCCGCCCCCAGGGCGCTATCCACCGCCACGCGGACAAAGCCCCCTTGCAGCAGCATATCGTTGACAAAATCATTCGCCGGGTTCGACAGGGTGAGAGTGCCGCTCCCTTGCTTGATAAAGGTGCCCGTCCCGTGGATCGGTCCGGCAATTTCGCCATCGACACCTGGCGTGAGGAACGGACGGGCGTTCTCGGAGCCGGGCATAAAGATTTCCCGCAGCGGGTTGAGCACGATATTAGGCGCGTCAAACCGGAACGAGCCAGCCAAATTTTCGGAAAATTGCTCCAGGTCGTTGTCGGGGTTGCCCAACGCGGCGTCACTGGTAAAGGCCAGCGTCCCGCGCCAGTTTTGAATCGTCCCCACAAAGTCATTCAGCGGATTCGTCAACACCAGGGCGTTGCCGTGGTTGCCGCCGGCGGTAGCATCCACAAAGAATCGGGCCCCCGGGCCGCCGCCAGTGATTTTACCCGACATCGTCACTTGTACGCCCGTCGGATTGGATGACGTCGGCGTGCCGGTGGTGTTCAAGAAGCTCAAGCGGAATTCGGCGGAGCTAAAGGTAAAGTCGTTGGTCACGACGTGCGAGGTGTTATTGTCAAAGCGGAATCCGATGGCAGGCAGTGTGTTGGAATTACCAGTGAACAGGTTGGTGCTCATGACCACCGGACCAGTGCCAAAACCCGTCGCGGACCGCAACACCCAGCGGGTTTGTTCATTGCCGGTCACGCCACCGGTAAAGGTGTTGTTACCGCCCAATTCAAACGTGCTGGGCGTGGGGGGGGTAAAGACCAATGAGCCATTCCCGGAGATGTTATTGGGAATCACCAGCGTGCCGCTGCGGTTAAAGTCAATGACCGATCCAGGGGCCATCGTGACATCACCTGTTCCCAGGCTGCCAGTCGTCCCGCCATTACCCACGGATAGATTCCCGGCATTGATGGTGACCGGACCGGAAATATTGTTATCACCCGCCAAGACCCAGGTACCGGGGCCGTTCTTGATGATGGAGACCGGGCCGCCGTTGTCGGACAGTCCCGCGCCAAAGGTGCTAACGTCGGCCACGGTTCCCCCCAGGGTGATCGTGCGCGGACCCGCTCCCTGCATGACCGCGGGGGTGGTATTGGTCAAAAACAGGGAACTGCCGTTGGCCAGGATGCTGATATTTCCCGTTCCAATGGTCAGGGCCTTGTTGGAAAAGCTGGGGGAACCGCCCGTGTGAATAAGCGTGACATTTTCCAAAGCCAGGGATGAACCGGCACCCAGGGAACTGGCGATTCCGGCGTCGGAAATGGATGTGACCCGCACCGTCCCGCCACTGAGCGAGACCGGCCCGGTAAAGCTGTTGGTGGCGACATTAAGCGTTAGATTGCCGCTCCCGGTCTTGGTAAGTCCGCCGACGCCGCCAATGCTGCCACCGACCGAGTCAAACACATAGTTCTTGGTAGTGGCGTTGATGATGGTATTGAGCGGATTGACCGAAGCGGTAATTTGCACGTTCGGCGAGGCGGAACCGTTATCGTTAAAAGTAACGGTATCCAAGTCAAAAAACGTATCGAGCGGCATGCCGGCCGCGGTCAGGTTTTTCCAGACGTTGTTACCGCCGTTATTCAGGTCCCAAATGTTATTGACGGCATCTCCCCGCCATTCCAAATTAGCGGGAGTGCCGGAGACATTGAGGTTGACCTGATTAGCAATGCTGGTGTCAAAGGTAAAGACCTGACGGGTGACGCCGCCGCCAAACAGCGACAGATTGGCCGCGTTGCCGGTCAGTGTGCCGCTGTAGGTCAGCAAGGTGTAGGTGCCATTAGCCAAAAACGAGTTAAAGCGATTGACCTGGATGGGGTTGACATTATTCAATGTCAAGTCACCCACGACGTTGATTAGATCGTTCACCCCGCCGCCAACGGTTGTCAAATTTGACAAGTCATACTTGAGAGTGGTGCCGTCCAACGTGAGGTTGTTGGCAAAGGTGGCGGTGCGGACATTGCTGGCTCCGCTGGCACCGATCTCTAATGTGGAACCAGTGAGGGTTACATTGCCGATGACGTCATTGGCGGGAGCTCCCTGGCGGCCCACCCGCAGGGTGTTCCCCGCGACCAGATTCAGTCCATTGGCCGACACATCCAGTACGCCCCCCGAGTTCACGGTGTAAGCAGTGCTGAGGACGCCGCCTGTTCCCGCGACGACCAGGGTACCGCCGTTGACCGTGGTGGGACCCGTGTAGCCATTGATCGCGCTGAGGGTCAGCGTGCCGGGGCCGACTTTGGTCAGGCCGGAGCCGGCGTTGAGGCCGTCTTCCGCGATGGGGCTGGTGATGTTTAACGTCCCCGCGGTCACCCCAATGGACGCGGTGGTCGGACCGGATCCCTTGGTTAAACCGCCGGTGATGATGTCCCATTTGGTGATGGTGATCGGACCATTGTAGGTGTTGTCACCCGCCAGGTTTTCCAGCGCGCCCGCCGGGGTCCCACCTAGGCTTGAGCCCATCCCGTCAATCGTCAGCGGCTCATCGGCAAATGTCACCGGCGCCCCGCTCGATTCCAGGGCGACCGTCCCGCCACTGACCACATCGGTGCCGCGGACAATGTCACCCATGCCGTTGGCATTGGCAATGATGTATTTGGCTTGGGGATAAACATCAAATTCCTTTGTATGCAGGTTGGCGGCGGTCACCTTGAGCGAACCGGGGATGTAGGCAAATCCCGGCGTGCCGGGATCAGCGCCATTGGAGCTAAAAAGCGATGTCGGTTCAAAATTGCCACCGGTAAAATCCTCGATCACCCCCGATAATGTGGCGTTGTTGCCATTCACATTAATGACGGTGTGCTCCCGCAGACCGACCGGATTGGGCAGGTTGACGTTATTTGCCAAAAAGTGCAGGCCGGATTCTTCCTGGCCAGCGCCGCCGCGGGTCACGTCCAACACCAGTCGGTTCGTCGGATTGCCCAGCGCGCTGCTGGCGGTCACGCCCATCATCCCGCGAAACAGCAAAATCTGATCGACGGTAAAGTCATTCGCGGGGTTGCTAAAAATAATCCCCCCCTTGGCAACGCTGTCGGAGTTGCTGATCCGCAGGATCATCCCCGAGTGTCCGCCGCTCAGTTTGCCGCCAAAGGTCGGTTCGAGGTTGATGTTGGAGGTAAGTTCAATCTGCGGGCCACTGGCGGGCAAGGTGACATTATTTGTCATGGTGCCGGTGGCAAAGTTGAGATTGAGCGCATTATAAGCCGCGGCGTCCGGTACCAGCACGATATTGGCGGTTCCCAATGCTTGGGGATGCCCCACCCGCAATGATCCAAAACGGTTGTTGTTTGACACAAAACCGGAGGCACGGCTCAGGGAAACGGTCCCCGATAGCGTGCTCGGTTGGGTGAGAGCGATATTGCCGGCACCGGTCTTGGTAAAGCCGTCTGTTCCTTCCAATGGGACGTTGAGCGTCACTTGGCGGTTGTTATTAACGGTGATCTGCGGACTGCCCGCCGCGACGTCCAGCGTGAGCTTGCTGGTCGTGGGTGTGCCGGGGTTAATCGTCCAGGTGCGGGTCGAAGCCGCCCCCCCCGGCACCACGCCAAAGACCAAGTTGCCAATCGTCCGATCGCCATCCAGGGTGACGCTGGCCGCGGCTCCTAGAGCCGTGCTAAATGTCCCGGTAAATCCCTGGCCGTCGGCAACGATACCCCCGGTCCAACTAGCGGGATCATTCCAGGAACCCCCTGTGGTCAAGAGCCAACTGCCATCGGCGGCATGAGCTGACATGGGAGAGGAAATTTCGGAACCGGCAAATCCCGCCGCCGAGGCCAGGCCCAGCAGCAACGCTTTGCGCCAATTCTTGGCCAAATAAAGTTGCACGGAAGTTTGACCCAATAAAAAGTTCCAAAATTTTTGATCCATGTGGTCCTCAATCGAGAAAGTTGGGCAAAAACAAGTAAATAATCCCGTGACAGCACAATTGCCCGGGAGGCAGTTGTAAAATCAATCTGTTGCCAGATTGACTAGAGGGTTCAACAACGGTTTGCCCCGTTTGTAACAGTGCAAGGTGTGGTGAATGAATTTTTGTAACAGGACAGAATATAGGCAGGAATTGTTACAAAATGATTTGGCGGATGTTTGAATTTGCCTAATCGACAATCTTAACGTGGATCAAATAGACTGCTCAAACAATTAAGGGCAAGTGTATTGCAAAATCAGAGTCTAAATCAAGTATTGTTAGGGAATTGTTAGCTTTACTTTAATGCGTTGTCCAAATAAACATAGCCCGGCTAGCATTTTATGAAGGCACTCAGCATTATTGGGATAATACCGGATGACGCAACCGCGTTGCGGTAGATTCCCTCACCCCGGCCCTCTCCCAAAGGGAGAGGGAGTATTCCCTAGGTAGCCGCTGCGCGGCAACACTGGGCTGAGATTCGTAACCGCGTAGAGGTAGATTCCCTCACTCCAGCCCTCTCCGAGAGGCAGAGGGTATACCGCGAAGCGGTTCTGTAACAAAGCCCACGGGTTGGAGGGCAGCGAACAACCCTGGGAAAATGGCTTGCGATTAAGATTAGGACCGTGAGCGCTTTCGTTACGGCCTAAAGTCGCTCGTTTGGTCTTTGGCGTTGCGCGTGCCCAGAGCCGAGAAAGTCTTGGGATTAATGGAATTTTGAATTAAATGGACAGAGCTATCGGCCATCAGGATATGCGCCGCGTCCCCGCCACCGTGGCTGCTACCGTAGCTAAATTCGTATTCCCCCCAGGGGCGGTGTTCCTTGGTCAGACCGATCGGATTAGCCGTGGTCCCCCAGACCTCTGACACATCGCGGGTTTCGTCGGCGTCATCTCCACCGATAAACCAGTGGTCTTTTTGGGAGTTTTCCGGGAAGGGGCCGGGTGTGTTCAGTGGATCTTCACCAGTACCGGGGCGACTAACCCGCGGATCGGGGAGGACCTCGCCCAGGCAGACGGTTTTGGACATTCCATCGTTTATTTCGCGCACGCGGGTTTTGCTGCCGTTATAAAAAATCCCGTCGGTTTTATTCCAAAAGCGTTGATTTTCCGGTTGGCGACCCACGCGGTGATCATAATCCAACTTGATCAAACCCGAGCAATTGGCCACGTAGCTTGCCGGGACGCGGCGCAGGACCGTCCAACTGGCTTCGGATATATTAAGATAATTTTGCTCAATGGCCATCGAGGGACAACGAAATAAGTTGATGATTTTTTCGCACGCGGCCACGTTACGCTGGGTGGGATCGGGTGACCCCAGCGTGGCACTGGGATAACCAATACCCTGGGACGCCCAATTGGCCCCCTCGCTTGATTGAACCTGACTGGCAAAAACCAAGGCTTTAAATGTGGGATTTTCCTCGATATAGGGGAGGATATATGCGCTCCAATGCGCCCCGTAGCCATGATTGGATTCCAGGTTCATGTTTCGCTCCGCCCCGGGAGGAAACATTTTATTGGCATCCAAATAATTATGGACAGCAATGCCTAGGTTTTTGATGTTGTTTTGACAGGTGGTGCGGCGAGCGGCCTCGCGGGCAAGCTGCACCGCGGGAAGCAGTAGCGCCACCAAAATGCCAATGATGGCAATCACGACCAGTAGCTCCACCAGGGTAAAGCCCCGGCGCATGCTGGCCGTTGAGGGGAAATATCCGGGGAATAGTCGGTAGGCAAAGCTGGACCTGCTCATGCGGAAAGTTCCTATTTCTTGGATTTGAGTTGAAATGTGAATTTTCCCCCGGTCCGATCCACCACGACTTTTTCGGGCGTGGTTTTATCCTTGGTGTATTCCTCTAACAGTTTTTGCCGTCCCCCGGGCACTTCATCCGGCTTTTTGTTGGGGGGAAGCGTGTTCCCCGCTCCGTCCACATACCAAAAAAAGAGGACTTTGTAATTTCCCGCGGGAAGGCCAGCTTCACCTTTGCTATAAGTGACGGAAAAATTTCCCCCCGCCTGGGAAACACAAGCCCCGTATTTAGGATCTCCCGCGGTGTAATCGATGTCCTCGACAAACATCATCTGCACCCCTTCCGCCGGTTTGCCATCGACCAGGACCTGCCCCGTGACCGTGGCCGGGGGGGCTTCGCCGCAACCAGACACCGCCAGAATTAAGCAAAAAGACGCAAAAATCGCCAACCAATTTCCATTGCTGGCGCGGGTTGACAAGCCCTGCCGGGAAAAATGATCATCCTGCTCGCCCAAAACCGATGGGGAGTTGCTAAGGGAGTGTTGAAACATGCCATTTGTTATAAAAACAGAGAGCCGTTTTACACAAGCAAGAAAAACCAAAATCCAGCTTTTTCATCATTTGCTAACAATTTTGGCTCCGCTCTGGGGGCGGAGTCTTTTCCCAAATTGCCGGAATTACCCGCTGGAAATGAATTTATTCCAGAATCATATTGGACGCAAAGAACTGTTCGCGGGCGCTTTTGGATAAGCGTTGGCGGGAATTTGTCGCTTGTGGTGTATGCCATAACAGACCGGCGGCTTGATCCGTGGCAAGACTATTATCCGACAATAAGAGTTCGCCGTTGAAATCCGAAACGTCGTCTCCCAGGCTGGCCAAGATCTCACCCAGGGAAAGCGGATTACCCACTCCCGCGTTAAGATTGCTGTCGATCGCCACGTAATCGCTGGTAGTGACCATGCCGTCAAAGTCGCTATCCCCCAGGATCCAGCCGCCGACACCACCGGGAGTGGCTAAGCCTAAGTTTGCGTCAATCACCACATAGTCGCCGCCGTTGACCTGGCCATCCAGGTTCATATCGCCGGGATACGTAAACCGAACAATAATCTGGTTAAAGCCCGTCCCCGCGCCGCTGTCACCCAAGATTAAGTCATAAAAGGGCGCGGCGATGTCGCCAAAATTGGCAATGGCGTTGTCCACGGGGACCAGCACCCGGGTGCCGCCGCTATCCTGGACGGTGGTGCTGCCGATGACCGGCACTCCGGTTCCCCCGGCAAAAAACTGATCCACCGCCGCGGTGATCGTCGCCAGGGGATTTGTCCCCAGGGGATCATAAAACAACACCAAATCATTATCGTTGAGATCCAGCGTGCTGTTGTTTCCCAACGTCAAGACCCCCGCAACCACGACCAGTCCCGTGGCTCCGCCGTCAGGTTGGACAACCAAACGGGTGGGCGTGGCTTCGGTTCCCGGGTCCAAAGTTAAGTTGTTGGCACGGAGTCCGGCCACGGTAAGGGTTTTTTCGGCATTGACCAGAACATTTTTTGACCCGGCCAACGTAAGCGGCCCGGCAAGCGCGACCACGCCATCAATACTGACGGCGCTGGTCCCATCCCCCGGATTGAGGGTGGTCGCCGCGGCGGTCAGGTTGTCCCGTAGGATGATCCCGCTGGCGGCGGACAGATTGATCGTGCCGGTCGGGCCAACATCCAGCGTGGCCCCCAGGTTTTGACTGATGGTGTCAAAGCCACTGGCCTGCAAGTTGCCCCCCACGACCGAAAGCAAACCATTAAAAACCAGCGTATCCCCCGCGTCCCCGCCCCCCGTCACCGTGAGGCCGTGGCCTAACGGGCCCAGTGTGACCGTATCGGGGTTATCGCCCGTGGCGATCGTTAGCGAGGCGACCGTGCCGGCGGGGCCGGTCACGGTGTTGGTCCCGCCGCCGGTCCAACCCGCCGCCATCGCGGCGTTGGTCAGGATAATCACCTGGGCATTGTCCGTAAGCTGGTATTCGGCGCCAGCGTTTATTAGGGCTAGGGACAGGGTGTTGGCCACTCCCGCACGACCGGTAAAGGTGATGAGGCCGTTGTCAAAATCCAGATTAGGAGCGAGGGTGGTATTGGGGTTAATCGTGACGGTGATCGTGGCGATGTTTGACGTGGCGTTGGCCGAGTCCGTGATCTGAAAGGTAAAGCTGTCGCCGCCGGATTCGCCGGGAAGCGGGGTGTACGTGTATGCCCCGGTGGCGGGATCGGTGATGTTCACGGTCCCTTTGGTCCCCTGCGCGACGATGGCGTACGTCAGGCTAGAACTATCGACATCATTACCGGTCAGCGCGCCGTTAAATGGCGTCTCATAGTCGGTGGTGAGCACGCCGTCATTGGCGACGGGAGAGTCGTTGATGGGGGAGATATTGACCGTGACGGTGGCCACCGTGGAAAGTCCCCCCTCGTCATCGGTGATTTGAAAGGTAAAGCTGTCGGGCCCGGCGGCGTCAGGCAGGGGAGTATAAGTAAACGCGCCGGTGGCGGGATCCACCACAACCACCGTTCCCAGGGTCCCCTGGTCCACCACGGCATAAGTCAAGGTCGCGCTATCGATATCGCTACCAGTGAGCATGCCGTTAAAGACGGTGTCCTCTGTCGGCGCGATGCTTTGATTATTGGCCACGGGGGGATCGTTGACCGGGGTAATGGTCACGCTGACCGTGGCGGTGTTGGAGACGGCGTTTAGGTCGTCCGTGATCTTAAAAGTAAAACTATCGCTGCCGGTGGCGTTGGCAAAGGGCGTATAACGAAAACTGCCGCTTGCGGGATTTACCACCGTAAAGAATCCCTTGGTCCCCTGCCCCACCACCGAATACGTCAAATCGATGCTATCGGGATCGCTGCCGGTGAGAATGCCATTAAATTCGCCATCCTCCGCGACGGTAAGGGTCCGATTATTAGCCTGCGGCGCGTCGTTAATGGGGGTAATGTTAATGGTAACGACGCCAGGCGCGCTATTGGCCGTTCCATCAAAGGCGAAATATGTAAACGTATCGGTCCCGGTGGCATTGGCGTCGGGAATGTAGGTAAAGCTGCCGTTTGCGTTTAGCGTGACGTCCCCTTTGGTGGGCTGGGCGTTCAGCGTGGCGGTCAGGGTGTTGCCGTTGACATCGATGTCATTGGTTAGCACATTCCCAAGTAAACTGGTGTCCTCGTTAATGGTAAAGCTTTCGGGATTTGCCCCGGCGGGCACGTTCGGATTAACGATTCGCACATTGGAAAAGTCCGCCCGCCCGGGATTGGTCGCGGAACCGTTATTCGACGTGTGGGCCAGGCCGACTTGCACGGTGGTCCCCATGGCGATGGTTTGGGAGGTCCCCATTTGGGTCCAGGTTGTGCCATCGGGGGAATAAAAGGCGGTGAACACATTTCCCACGCGCGTGAGACGCACCCACTGGGGATCGGTGATGCCCGCGACGGTGGTGCCATTGGCGTTGCCGCCGGTGGTGGTCCGATACTGAAAGGCCGCGCCGCTATCGCCTGAGATCAGCGCAAACGCGTACTGCGAGTTGATGCCGGTGGTGGAGCGGATCATAACGCCCGCCTTGGCCCAGGCGGCCACATTTTCCACGTTGTCCACGCGGGCGATAATGCTGACATCCCCGCTGACCGTCAATCGCGTAAAGCGAAAGTTGTCGGTGGTGCCCCAGACATCATTACTGCCGATGTAATCCGAATAAACACCGTTCAGGTAATGGACCTGACCGGGAAAAGGCGCGGTCCCGATGTCCGTGCTGGTCCAGGGAAGCGGCAGGGAATTGCCATTGGTGACCACGGCCAGATCCTTTGGCGAACCTAAAATCGCGCCGCTCATGCCGCGCACGCGATACACATATTTCGTAAACAGGTTTAAGCCCGTATCGTTGTAGGTCAAGACATTGGCCGCCGGACTAGCGATGGTGGTAAAGTTGACTCCATCGGTCGAGCGTTCCAGTCGATACCCGGTCTCGCCCGTCAAATCCGACCAGTTCAGCGTGACCGAGGTTGTGGTCTTGGCGGAACTGGTAAAGGTGGCCACCGCGGGAAGCGGGGTCTGGGTGCTAACCACGGTGGAAGTGGCAGCATCCCCCAGGGAATCCAGAGTGACGATGCGGTAATAGTAGGTTAGCGTCCCCGAGAGCCCGGTGTTGGTATAACTGGGGATTTGGGCCGCTAGGTTGGCGATGGTGCTCCAGGTGGTCCCATTTGTCGAGCGTTCGACGCGGTAGCCGGTCTCTCCCGCAACTTCCCGCCAGTCCAGGATCAGGCTGGTTGTGGTCCAGGTGGAAACGGTAAAATTGGTCACCGCCCCCGCGCGGGTAGTCGCGCTCACGACCGCACTGGGGGCGGAAACGGTCGAGTTTTCATTGGCGCGAATGCGATAAAAGTGCATTAACGCGCTGGTGCGGCCGGTATCGGTAAAGGTGGTGGTGTTGGCCGCGACCGTCCCCGCCGTGACAAAGCTGACGCCGTCGGTCGAACGCTCGATGGTGTAGCCGGTTTCGCCGGCGCCGTTGGTCCAGCTGAGGCTAACGCTGGTGCTGGTGATGCCGGTCACGGTCAAACCCGTGGGGGCGGCCAAGGCGTTGAGCGTGGGGAGCGTGTTGGCGTCGCTAATGTTGCCGGTCATGGCCACATCGGTAAAGGTCGCATGGTTGGTCAGGCGATCCTCATGCGCGGTGGTGGCCAGGCCGATCAGCACCGTCGAGGCCATGCTGGTGGTGTGGGTAGAGACCAGCGTCCAGGGATCGGCGGCGTTGGTTTTGACAAAGCCGGTAAACGTATTTCCCGAACGCACCAGGCGCACATATCGCTGGGTAAAGGCCCCGCCGTTAGTGGCGGAACTGCCGGAGTTTGCTCCCGCGGTGTCGCGCCAGGACATTTGCGCGCCATTCGCCGAGGATAACTGCATAAAAACATTCCTGGAATTCGCCGCGGTGGTTTCGCGGATCATAACCCCCGTTTTGGCCCAGCCATTCGTTGGATCGAGACTGGTGACGCGGGCCTCGATGGATCCATCCCCGGTCAATTTTTGAAAGGCATATTGAAACTCATCCGCCGTCCCCCAAATGTCACTCCCCGAACCAGCCACGGTAAAGGTGCTGGTGGTCGGATTGTAATGGGAATATCCGGCGTGCCCCACGCCGCCGATATCCTGGTTGGCCCAATTGGCCGATTGGGTGGAGAGGGCGTTTGCCACCGCGATATTATAGGTTCCGACATCGCCGTAGTTTCCCGCGCTACTGACAAACGCATAATACGTTCCCGCGGGCAGGGTCACCGTGACGGTCTGGTTATTAAAGACAGGACTGTTGCCTATGGCCAATAAGGCGTTGGCGGCATTGCGAATTTCCAGCTTGGCGTCCAAGCCGCTGGGGTAATCCATCCCCACATTGATCGTGTAATTGCCGCCGGTGGAGGTAAAGGAAAACGCATCCACGTCGGCCAGGCGCTCGATGATCCCGCTTTTGATCTGGTAACCGCCGCTGCTAGTTAGCGCGCTGGCGGTGGCAATCGTCCCGCCATAATCATCCGCGCGATAACCATCCCCGCCATAATTATCCAAATCAGCAGCGATCACCGCCAAATCATCCTGCAGGGTGCTGGGGGAGCCAGACGGGTGTCCCAGCCACCATTTCTTGACCAATCCCGCGTAATCCACACCCATGATCGCGCCGTGATAATCGTCCTGCGCGCCGCGATATTCGGCTACTTTCTGGGCATTAGCGTCATAAGTGGATTGATGCGACAAGCCAAAGTTATGCCCCACTTCATGAGCGATGCCCGATTGCCGCGTTCGCGCGTCGCCGCTTTGGTTAAATGATTCGACCTCACTGTTGGGAAAAACATTGACGTAACTATAGCCGCCGCTGATATTGTTTCCCGAAATGTGCCAAGCCTTGGGCCGCGCTGCGGTATAGACGGTGGTCACGTTCACATTGAACATGGCGAAATAGTTGGAAATATGCCGCCAGGCCTCGGCAATTTCCTTTTGTTCGTTAACGCTAAAGGTCGCCGGGTTGCCATCGGTGTCATAGGCGGTCGTGGCACTGCCGGTATCCCCGTCAAAGTCCAGATAAATATCCGCCGGGGCGCTGGCAAAGCTGTTTAAAATGGGCAGGCCAGCCGCGGTGACGGCATAGGTAATCGGAACGCCCAGCCATTGAAACCCGCCAAAGCCCGCGCTTTGTCCTTCGGGGGGTTCATCATGATCATGCCCGGCATGATTCTGAGGACCGGCCAAACAGGTGGTTAATTCACATGAACTAATTACCGTGGAAGAGCCTTCCACCGTGGCGTCCTTTAACCAGGTGTTGGGAATCTCGCGGGGGGCATAATTGGCGATGGTAGAGTTAGCAACGTTGCCGTTGACAGAGAGCGACTCTAATTCGACATTTCCCGCGTGCTCCGCGCATAGGGCAATCCGCGGTTCTAATAACTCACACAACGCCAAGCGGGAGCGCCGCAGTTGATTCTGCTGACCGCGGGACGATTTGTCCCGTTGACCGCGAGCAGACTTTCGTGTAGTGCCAAAAAATGAATGCAGTTGCTTGATGTTCCGCCAACTCATGCTCGCGCACTCCCGGATGGTGGGTGTTCACAATGGAATTCCCACGATAGGTTAGAATTCTCTGTTCTTGCCGATTACCAACAGACCGTTGGTACAAAACCGGGGCATAGCTCACACCAGGGTTTGTCAGCACGCGCGCCTCACTTACGCGTCATCACAAATTCTTCCCTGCTCTGCCACCGCTCGCCTTCGTTCCTTTGGCCATTATCAGAACGAATTCAGTTCAGTTTGGCAATCTCAACTGACTGTAACAGTTTGTGAACATTTTGAAATGATTATGTACGGAATCTATTCCACGGGAAAGATTATTGTGAAAATTCTACGCCTAGATTGCTCGCTAATGTTAGGAGTTGGTTCCAATTTGCCTGGTCTATAGGAATTCCCCGCGCTGTTCGTTCCCCCAGGCACTGACGTTCTGGATCGCCCGCCAATTGGATCTTTTCCACTCCGGAGGCTAGCGGGGTATTTCGTATGAAATTGAGCAGTTGCGCCACTTCGTCACGAAAATGCTCCGCGCCGCCTAATGCCGCCGGATCAAAAACCTGCATAAAGACGCAATTTCCATTCTGATTGAGCGGTTGTTCACGAATGCAAACCCCGCCACTCAACGCTCCGGCAAAGATCTCCACCATCATCCCCAGGGCAAAACCCTTAAACCCCTGTTCGCCCCCCAAGGGCAAAATTGTTCCCGGAGGACTACCATAAAGCGTGTTGGGGTCGGTCGTGGGTTGCCCTTGATTGTCTAAAAGCCACCCCGTAGGTACCTGTTGACCGGCAATTTTGCGCAGGCGGACCTTTCCCTCGGCGGTGGCACTGGTGCCAAAATCCAGGATAAGCGGCCCATTCTCGGCTGGCACGCCAAAAGCTAGCGGGTTTGTCCCCAGTCGCGGGGCGATGCCTCCCGGAGGCGCCACTCGCCGGGCATGGCCATGTGTATTGACCATTAGCATGCTCACCATCCCCGCTTCCGCCGCTAATTCGCAATATTCCCCTAACCTGCCAATATGGCTGCTGCGGATCAGTGTTCCCACAGCCACCCCTGTGGTTTTAACCATATCCAAAAGCAAATCTAACAATCTTCTCATTTGAGTTTGGCCGAAGCCCCAATGACCATCCGCCTGAATGATTGCCGGCTGTTGGCGGATGATTGTAAAGTCTGCCCCGGCAACGACTTCCCGCTTGTTTAGGGCTTCTAGATAGTAGGGAATACGCATGACTCCATGAGAATCATGACCCCGCAGGTTGGCCTGAACCAAACTATGCGCCACCAGGGAGGCTTCGGCGGCGGATAAGCCCCCGGCTTGCAAGAGGTTCTGGGCAAAATGGGTTAATTGAGCGGAACTAATTTGAGGCATGATGTATCTGAAAAATGCTGGGGCATTCAAAAAACTGTGGGAATCCCTATGCCAGAATTAACCTAAAACTAACATGAAAGTCACACCGCCCAGGTGGCTGTAGATAGCAGAGACCTGGAATTTAGAACTTTATAGCAGATGCGAGACACTATTTACTGACTTGTGACAAAAATAACTTGAGTTCTCCGGCAGGGGCGGGGCATAATAATACGTTGCGGTAAACCACACACTTGCAAAGGGAAGAGGCATGCCACGGGAACTTTTAACACCCGGAACCAAAAGATTATCTTGTCTAACCGGGATTTTGCAGAAATATGCAGTTCCAAGCTGGCGTATATATCTGGGCTGGCTTATTAATCTGGGCAGGCGGGTTAGCCTAGCCATGGTCGCGGTTGGAATTTTCTATTTCGTAGGTGGCTTTCCACTCTGTGTGGCCCAAGACGTGGTGCTTACCGAAGGAGCCACTGCTGATGGCAAGGTGATGATAACGCCTGGCAGCGATGTACCCATAGCGGTTACCGCCGAAGCAACCAAAGCCCCCGAAAACCCTGGCGAGTCAAAACCAGAAGAGGACAAAGAAAAGGGTAAAGAAGGGGAGAAACCAAAACCAGGAGACAAAAGCGCCGCCGACCAGGTGGAATTTAAAATACTGACCCGGGGAGATGTCAAACCACGGGAAAAGCCGGATGCCAAGGAGTTTGATGTCCGTCCCGATGCCGCGGGGATGGTGCAGTTCAACTTTCGCAGCCAGCCCTGGCCCGAAGTGTTGGATTGGTTGGCGACAATATCCAACATGAGTTTGGATTGGCAGGAACTGCCTGGGGATTATTTAAATCTGAGCATGACGCGTCCCCACAGCGTGGAAACCACGCGCGATTTAATCAACCGGCATCTGTTGGCCCGCGGTTTTACCCTGTTGGAAAATGACGGCGTGTTAAGTGTGGTCAACCTCAAAAAGCTTAATCCCGCCTTTGTCCCACGGGTGGAACCTGCCGATATCCACAAGTATCAACCCCATAGCTTTATCAAAGTTTCGTTTCCATTATCCAGTATGGTTGCGGATGACACCGTGGCCGAGCTAAAACCGCTCCTTAGCCCGCATGGCGTGCTCACCGCGCTAAAAAACACTAATCGCGTCGAAATTATTGATACCGCGCTCAACATCCAGCAATTAAGCCAACTCCTCAAGCAAGAACAAACCCCCGCCGTTCAAGAACGCCAAGTTCGCGAGTTTACCATCCGCCATGTCCGCGCGGCCGAACTGCGCGAGCAGGTTATGTCGCTGTTGGGCATCGAGGAAAAGAAGAAAAAAGGGGGCGCTATGACCCCGGAAGAGATGGCGATGCAGCAACAAGAAATGCAGATGCAAATGCAGATGCAACAGCAACAGCAGCAATCCGGCGGGGCACCGCCCAAAGACAATAAACCCCAGGTGAACTTGGTGGCAAATATTCGGACCAACAGCCTGTTGGCCCACGCGCCGCCGGACAAAATGGCCATTATTGAACAAGCGGTCAAGCTGCTGGATGTGCCCAATCAAACCAGTCAAGAGATCTTGGCAAATGCGAACCGCGTCCAGGTCTATCGGCTGGCGACGCTCGATCCCGATGTGGTGGTCAAATCGCTTAACGACCTGGGGGTTTTAGAGCCGGCCACCAAGCTGCAAATCGACCAGAAAAACAAATCAATCGTGGCCTACGCCTCTATTGTCGATCATTTGACCATTAAAGCGCTCATCACCCGGTTGGATGGGAGCGGACGTAAGTTTGAGGTGATCACCCTGCGCCGCTTGCCCGCTGATTATGTGGCGGGGACGATCGACTTTATGATGGCGGGCAATAAAGGGGACGAACAACAACCTCGCCGCCGCAGCTACTTTTTTGACTACTACGGCGATAACCAAAAGGAAAACGACCAGGACAAGGACAAATTTCGCGTCGATGCCGATATCGAGCATAATCGCCTGCTGATCTGGGCGAATCCCCTGGAACTGGCGGAAGTGGAAAATCTGCTGGTTAAATTAGGCGAAATCTCCGACCGGAATCAAATAAATTCCTCGATGCGGGTGATCAATATCCCCGCGGGTTTGGATCGTGATCAATTTTTACGTCAATTACAAAAGACCTGGCCGACGGTTTCGCCCAACCCGTTGCAATTGCCTCAAAATGAGCCAACGATTATTCCGCGGGAGGTGGCGCCACCCCCAGCTCCCGCCCCCAAAAATGATCAGCCCTTTAATGGCAACCCCGCATTAGAACCACTACCCACGACCTCCACGGGCAACCCCCCCAAGCCCGCCAGTTCCACTCCGTCGTCCGTTCCGGCACCGGAAGTAAACAAGACCGCCCTGGCCATCCCGTTAAAGGTGTCACCCAGCTTTACGCTCGTGGGAAATGACCGCCCCGCCGTTGCGGCTGAATCCAGCACTTCAGAAGCTTCTGCCCAGAGCGATGGATCGTTGTCGCCACATGCCAGTGAGGCGGCGGTATCGGTCGCCAACCGCGCGGATGCGTCTTCTTTGCCGCAGATCGCCACGCCACCGGTCAAGCTTATCTGGGGTTACGATAATCAACTGCTGATTAGCTCCACCGATCCCGCAGCCTTGGATTTGCTCGAAGATTTGATGCTGGACTTGGCTCCTCCCCGCCCCGACTACAAAATTTTTCAATTGCGGTATGCCAGCTCGTTCTGGGTGGCAAAAAATTTGCAGGATTACTTTAGTGAAAAAGAAGACGACAAGAATAATAACGTCCGGCGGGTCTATTTTTATGACAGCGAGGAAAACAAAAAAACCGAGGCCCAGCGCCGCCTGTCCAAACGCCGTCCACTTAAATTTATTGATGACCTGGATACCAACACCATTTTGGTCAGCGGCGCCGACCCTGGACAACTGCGGATTATTGAGGAGCTAATCAAAGCCTATGACAAGCCCGATCCGGTGAATTCCCAATCCGCCCGCGTCACCACCACCATCCGCCTCCAATACGCCAAGGCGCAAATCGTGGGGGACGCCGTCAAGGATGTTTACCGTGATTTGCTGAGCTCCAATGACAAGGCCCTCCAAAACGGCGGTGGCCAACAAGAAACCAAACGCCCCCCCGGTGACACCTACATTTTTAACGAGGGGGGAGAAGGGAGTGGCGAGGAAAAGCGGACCCAAGTGAGCTTTAAGGGGAAACTGTCGATCGGCATCGACGAGTATTCCAATACGCTGCTCATTTCGACGGAGGGGGAAAACCTGATGAATGCCGTGCTCAAACTGATCAATTCCCTGGATGAGGCGGCTAAACCGATGCAAACCAGCATGCGCGTCGTCCAGTTAGGCAAGGGAATGGACACCGACGCCGCCCGACTGGCCCTGATGCGGGCGATTCAGGGTAACAATCCCCGTCGCAACTTTGGCGATAATGAGGAAAACGGGTCTAACCCGGGGGATAATCAAAATCGCGGCCGCAATGGCCGACCGGACCAAAACCAAAATCAGCAAAATCAGGGAAATTGGGGTAATGGTGAGGATCGATAATTTTCGTGCTAGCGAGTGTAAATGCGCATGCGTGATAAAAACTGATTGGATTGTGATTTTAAATTGTTTTGGTATATAGGTTTATGGTGTTTTTTGCCATTTAGGCTAAGTGCCTACTTTCCTAAACGTTATACGGCACATAAGTTGCCCCTGAAAAATTCAGGAATGTCTAGATTTCCGGAACTTATTACAATTTCTGGGGTTATACAAATAATTCCCAGGGAATTACCCTGGCTGGAATTTCAGCTTTTGTGATTTTGGCGGGAAATTGCAATTTAGCAATTAGAATACAAGCTTGCCGCATCTAGGAAATTGTGCGGTGCATCAGCTTTGATGATGAATCCTCTTGGATACTCAATACGGATTTTGTACATGAAGAATAACTTGTTTTTGCCACGAATTTCTCACAGCTTAGTAAATATGTGGCTATCGGACCGCTTTTATAGTGGAAAAATTGCAATTTACGCCCTTTATTCCCTTTGCTGCGTTTTGGCTCTGACGGTTGGCACGAGCGGTTTCGCCGCGGACGCCACTTTCGTGGGCCGGTTGGCGACGGTTGTCCAGCCCGAAGTAGCCCAGCGGTTAAAGCTGAGCGACGAGGTGCGGGCCAAGTTGACGCAAATCATTAATGAGCGTGAAGATGCGGTGCAAGAGACTGTCCTTTTAATCCGCAATCTACCCGCCGCCGAACGCGAGGCCCGCCTGGCCCCTTTTCGCGCTGAATCAGAAAAGCTGGGCTTGGCATTGCTGACGCCCGAACAGCTGGCCATGTTGGATCAGGCGGAATTGGATTTGCGGGGACCCGCCGCCTGGGCCGATCCCCAGATAGCCGCGCTCCTCAAGTTCACGCCAGAGCAATCGGCACAAATCGAGGCGTTATTAAATGAGCTAAAGGCAACTGGCGGGTCGGTCGGTTCCACCGCTGCGCAGTCCGCGGTGCGGATCGAATTTGACCGTAAATTGCTGGCATTATTGACCAAAGAGCAGCGGTCCACCTGGGATAAAATGTCTGGCAACGGCGGGGGAGAAATCCCGCAGAATGCTTCAACCCCGGCTGAGGCGGCCAGTCCCCCCGTAGCTGCGACGAATGCAACGCCGGCGACGAGTCCCGCCAATTCCCCCATGCCCATGGAATCGAGCGCATCGCCAGGCACGGCGGATAGCCAGAACCTTGCGGGTGAGAGCGCGGCGGGCGACTCAAGCGAAATTAACCCGGGCCGCAATCGTCGTTTTAATGACCGTGGTCGCGGTCGGGACGATGGCGTGGCACCACCGGAAAATGCCATTGCCCGGGGAGAGAAGCTGCGGTTCAGCTTTCGCTTTACCCCATGGAAGGATGTGATTGAGTGGTTCGCGGGCCAGGCCGATCTTTCGCTGGTCTCGGATGTTTATCCTCCCGGCACGTTCAATTACCAAGACACCAAGTATTATAGTCCGACCGAGGCGTTGGAATTGCTGAACGGCATTTTACAAACCAAGGGTTACGCGCTGTTGCGGCGCGAACGGATGCTCATGGTGATCAATTTGCAGGATGGCATTCCGCAAAATTTGGTCCCGTTTGTCGATGCCAAGGAATTGGAACAGCGCGCAAATTCCGAGATGGTCAGTACGGTATTTCGGCTGGAGCGCCTTACCGCCGATGAGGCTTCCAATGAGATCAAGCTGCTCCTAGGCCCGCAAGGCTCGGTCATCAATTTTCCCAAGGCGCGGATGATCTCGGTCACGGACACCGTGGGCCGGTTAAAAACCATCAGGAGTGTCTTGGATCGCGTGGAAAACCCGGCGGAATTGACGAATGAATCCATTCAGCAACTCCAGCTTAGCCACTCGGGCGCAAATGAAGCCCTGGCCATGGTCAAGCAGCTATTGAATATTCCCGCTGACCGCAGTTCCAATGCGGATGGCTCGATTCGGCTCCTGGCCAATCCCGCCGCGAAAACACTGGTTGTCAGCGGCCGGCCCGATGGCATCGCCAAGGTAAAAGAAATTTTGCAGGTGGTTGATCAACCGGGGAATGGCTTGGGGGGAATAGACGGTTCTCCCCAGCTAGAAATTTACGCCACTGGCTCCGCCGACGGCGAAGCCCTCTTGCGCGTGCTGCAAACGTTGCTCTCGACCTCGCCGGATGTCCGGCTAGAGATCAATCCGCAAAACGGCAATTTGATCGCCCTGGCCCGTCCCGCCGAGCATGCCACTATTCGGGCCACACTGGACCAAATGCAAAAGGATTCCCGCAAGATCGAGGTTATCAAACTGCGGATGGTTGATCCCATCGTGGCCAAGGACACTATTGCCCGCTTGTACGAGGGGGCCAGCGGCGGGAGCGCGCCCTTGATCGAAGCGGAGGGTAATTCCCGGCAACTGATCGTCCGCGCTACCGATGGACAGTTGGCCCAAATCAAGGAAATGCTCAATCAAATGGGCGAAGGGGATGTCACCGACTCCACCCTGGCCACCGAGGAAAAGCTAAACAATGTGCGGCTAGTCCAGGTGAATCCGCGGATGATCGGCAGCGTGCTGGGCAAGGTTGAGCAAGTTTGGCCCGCCTTGCACAAAAACCGCATCCGGGTGATCACGCCCGCGAATTCCAGTTTGCCCGCCGGGTCCAGTACGATATACGCGGGAAGCGGTATCCAGGAACGCCGCGTCTGGCCGTCGGATCCCGCCCCAAGTTCCTCCCCCGGCACAACCCCTTCTCCGTCCGCCGAAAATCCCCAGCGCACGCCGAATATCGCCAATCCGCCGGCGGAAACCGCGCCCGATCCCCGTTTACCGCGCTCTCCGCGCGAACCCAGTGTTCCTGGCCCCATCCGCACTGAGACCGATTTAAAGCCGACACAATTTCGCGCGACCCCCCAACCGGCGTCGCAACCCTCCGAACAGCGTGGCAACCCCACGGCATTTCAATACGAGGCTCCACGTTATGAGGCGCCCTCGCTCGTAACAGTCCGGCGGCATCATCCCCCCGCCCAGGTATCTAATTTACCCCGTGCATCCCGCATTTACACAGTGGCACAACTGTCGACTACGGCCCCCTCTGATCCCGCGGCCAACCCCACGGATCGACCCTTGGACGGTGATCCAGGCCGATCGGCGGAAGATGCGGCGTCCCCGGATCCCAGCGAACCCCCTCCGGTGATTGTCTCGGTTGGTCCGGCGGGCATCATGATTACTTGCGATGATAAGCAAGCCCTGGATGATTTTGAATCACTCTTAAAGAGCATGGCCGGACCACAAACGGCCAACCAGCGCGAATTTACAATTTTTTACCTCAAATATGCCAAGGCGCAAGTCACCTCGGAATTGCTGGAGCAGATTTTTGCCACGGGAGGATCCTCCTCAAGTGGCGGCGGGGGGGGGCTGTTGGGTAATATAGCCGGCGCCGCCCTGGGGGGCTTTGGCGGGGGGTTGATGGGTGATCTGATGGGTTTTGGCGGAGGGGGCGGGGATAGCTCACCCACGCTCAAGGCCAGCGGCACGATTTCGATGATTCCGGACGCGCGGCTGAATGCATTGATTGTTCAGGCAAATCCCACGGACATCGATATGATCGAGCAACTGTTAAAAATCATCGATCAAGAAAGCAGTCCCGAGGAAGTGCAAATTGTTTCCCGTCCTCGCTTAATCGCCGTGTATTATACCTCCGCCAGCAGCATGGCTGATATTATTCGGGCCCAGTACTCCGACCGGATCACCAGTACGGGGGGGCAACCCCGCCAGCCTTCGCCCGAGGAGTTCATCCAGGCGTTGCGCGGAGGAAACAATCGCCGCAATAATAACCAGCGGCGGGCCGAGGAAACCTCCAAGATTTCCATCGGTGTCGATGCGCGGACAAATTCACTCATCGTCACCGCGCCCGAGCCGATTTTTCAAGAGATTAAGGAACTGGTCGCGCAGCTTGACCAAGAAGATAACGGTTCAAAGGAAGCGATGGCGCTGGTTAGCCTAAAAGGGTATAACTCGCAGACGGTTCAGCAGGCCTTGACCCAAATCATTGGCAGCGAGAACGTCATGACCAACCAAACCGCCCGTAATACCAACCGCAATAACACGGGCACCGGCGGTGGCGGCAATCAGGGTGGGAACGACTTTCAGCGGCAAGTCCAATTCATGCAGGGGCTGCAAGGTTTTCAAGGTGGGGGCGGTCGAGGATTTCCCGGCGGCGGTGGCGGCTTTCCCGGCGGCGGTGGCGGCTTCCCCGGTGGGGGTGGCGGCTTTCCTGGCGGCGGTGGCGGCTTTCCTGGTGGTGGTGGGGGTCGGGGCTTTCCTGGCGGCGGTGGAGGTTTTCCCGGTGGCGGTGGTTTTCCCGGTGGCGGGGGTGGCCGCGGACGCTAGTTATCCTGAATGCTGCTTTGCGGCTTTGTCGCACTTAAAAACCCGTTTGTCGTATTTTACATGACAAACATAAATTCTTGCATGACAGACATAAACACGCTGGCCTAAGTTCCTTCGGCAGTCGCTGCTCGGCAACCTAGTGCTTTGTCAAATTTAAAGATTCTAGTTAGGCCAATCAGCCGCTGGGCGCTAGCTTACATTTTTTTTCCACTACAACCGTGGTCGAGCACACTACGGCTCATTCGAATATAGGAGCGGTTGTCTAAGCTCTAGCCCAGCGATTGCATTGCAACAAACAACTGAAAAAGTTACCAAACCAAGTTGTCGTTACTGCCGCTTCAATTAAAAGCACTCTTAGTCCTAAAAAAACCGTACTCTTTTAGGGGCACTAGCATGTTGCCAGGGCCAGCCAACATGCCCATGTTAACGTATTTGCACGTCAAAGTTTGGCTAATTTCTCTCATTTACCTGATGATTTTGGTTGACTTTTCCGATTATACCAGTGGGATAAATCCGCGCAACGGAACTATCCCGCCAGCCATTGCCGCTTGGCAGGGCTAAGTTGAATGTGCATCGTTTCGCCAAAGGATGAGGGATACGCATGTTACAGCGCGTGACGGAACACCGACAATTTGCAATAAAATTGTTCATGGGCGTAGCTTGCAGCATCATGGGCTGCATGGTGGCGTATCGCTTGACGGCGCAGGGGGTGGTCGCACCGCTGACTCCCGCCGCCGAGCTACCGGCTCCCGCCCCTGCCGCCGTAGAGCAACCTATCTTGCAGGCCTATCCTGTGGGGACCGGGGATCCGCAAGCCATCATCCAAAAAATACAGACCCAGCTTCCCCGCGATGCGAATGTATCCTTGGCGGCGGATGTCCGGACGGGCCGGGTATTGGTGTTGGCTCCTCCGGGAACGCAACCTCTGGTAGCGCAGCTTATTGGCCAGGCTCAACCTGCTCCGGCGGCTTCCGCCGCGAATGTGGCAGGTCCCCAACTAGAAAACAATGCCGCGGCAAATCCCGCGGTTGACCCCGCTCCGGGGGTGGCCAGTGCGCCAGCCCCGGCAAATTCCCCTGCGGCGGATTTTGGTCCCCGCAGCGAACAAGTGATCAAGCTGCAGCATTTGTCCGGGGCAGAATTTGAGCAAGCCTTGATCACGTTGGTCGCGCGGCAGTTGCCCGTTTCGACCGATCCCACGAATTCCGTGGCAACCTACACCCTCAGCGGTCGCGGCGGCAATCCCACGCTGGTCAGCGTCAATCGCACTACCGGTCAATTGACTATCGCGGGCGCGGATAAGCTGGTGCAGGCCTGGGGGAGGGTTTTTACGGCGCTCGACCGACCCGCGCAGGCCGCTGGCAAGGACGACTCGCGGGTTGTCCCCATTCGCAATCCCGACGCCCTGGCCAATGGCAGCCTGCAGCGGGCGATGTCGATCATTAGCGAGCAAGTCGCCAATGGGGACCGCGCCGCGCCGCAGGCCAATCGCTTTGTCAGCATGTTGTTTCAACCGAAGGAACAGCCCGCCGCTAATCCGGCAAATCCCAACAATTCTCCGGATCCCAACGATCCCAACGCCGCAAACCCCGCGGCAAACGCCCAAAACCCGGCCAATCCCACCCCGGCCCTGCAGAACCCATTCGCCCAGCCAAATGCCAATCCCGCCACGGCGGAAAATCCCGATGACGACCTGAGTTCGGGGTTGATTGGTCCTGTGCGGATTGAATTTATTGAGGGTCTGGATTTGCTGGTCATCACGGGAAATCCGCGCGACGTGGAACGCGTGCAGCGGATCATTGCCGAAATCGAGGAGCGCAGCAAAGAGACGATCCCCGTGGTTGTGCTGCATCCGCTTAAATTTGTTAGTAGCGACGCCATGGCCACCTTGGTCCGTTCGCTATATGACCAGGTGCTTAGCCCGCGGGCCGGGCGGGTCAGTATCACTTCCCTGGTAAAGCCCAACTCGCTCTTATTGATTGGCCGCAAGGAAAGCATCGAGGAGGTTGTCAAGCTGATCGAAAAGCTGGACCAGCCGGTCGAGCCGAACACCCAGTTCAAGGTTTTTGAGTTAAAGCACACCGCCGCCACCGAGGTACTGCAAACGGTGCAGTCCTTCTTGGGGGGGACGGCCACCGGCCCGGGGGCCGCGGGACAAACGGGCCAACCCGCCACGACGGCGTCGATCACGGGGACCGGGCTGGGAACGCGGGCGGTAGTGACAGCGGATTACCGGACCAACGCGCTGATCGTGCGGGCCAGTCTGCGCGACCTGGAAGAAATCGAAGCCCTCATCAAGCGGATTGACGTGCAAAGCAGCTCCGCCATCAACGAAGTGCGGGTTTTTAACCTCAAATATTCACTGGCGGAGGAATTGGCCCCCGTGTTGCAGACGGCGATTAACGGACAGCAGACGCAAAATCGCACACAGCAAAACCAGGGAGGCAATCAAAATCAAGGAGGGGGCAATCCCTTTCAGCAGTTCCAGCAACAGCCCGGTGGTCAAAACCAGCAAGGAAACCAACAGCAGCAGCGCGCGATTCGTAGCACCATGCTGCAATTCTTTACCATCGATGACGAAGGGAAGAAACAGCTCAAGTCGGGAATCCTGACCGACGTGCGGATCGTGGCTGACGGACGGAATAATTCATTGCTGGTCACGGCTCCGGCGGAAAGCATGGAACTGATTCAAGCCCTGATCAAGGAACTGGATCAGGTCCCCACCGCCGAGGCCCAGATCAAGGTGTTTCAAATTGAAAACGGGGACGCTACCGCCCTGGTGACGATGCTGCAAAATTTGTTTGGCATCCAGGCGACCAACACCCAGCGGGGCGGGGCCGCGTTTAATTTTGCCCAAAACACGGGAGACACCTCGGGGGATAATCCGCTGGTCAATTTGCGATTTTCGGTCGATCAGCGAACCAATAGCATCATCGCCACGGGATCGTCCGGCGATTTGAACGTGGTCGAGGCGATCTTGCTCCGCCTGGACGAAAGCGACATTCGCCAGCGCAAAAGCACGGTCTATCGGCTAAAAAACGCCCCTGCGCAGGATGTGGCCAACGCGATTACCCAACTCTTGAATAGCGAACGGCAACTGACCCAGCAGGTCGGGGCAAACCTGGTCAGCGCATTTGAACAAATCGAACGCGAAGTGGTCGTCGTCCCCGAACCGGTCAGCAATAGCCTGATCATTAGCGCTACCCCGCGTTACTTTGACGAGGTCAAACGGATTGTCGAGGAAATCGACCAGCGTCCCCCCATGGTCATGATTCAGGTCATGATCGCCGAAGTCGACCTGAACAACTACGACGAATTCGGCGTCGAGGTAGGCGTGCAAGATTCGGTCCTGTTTGACCGGAGCCTGCTGGGAGATCTGGTTACGACCACCACGACCACCACGTTTGGCAATCCCGCCACCACGGTCCAGCAGCAAAATGTGTTGGCCGCGACGAATGCCCCCGGCTTTGCTTTTAACAACCAGCAACTGGGTAATAGCGGTAGTTCCCAGGCGATCGGCAAATCCTCCACGGTCGGCACGCAGGGTCTTACGAGCTTTAACGTGGGCCGGGTGAATAACGAATTGGGTTTTGGCGGGTTGGTGTTATCCGCCAGCAGCGAAAGCCTGAGCTTTCTCTTGCGGGCACTCAGTCAAAAGCGCCGGGTCGAGGTCCTCAGCCGACCGCAAATCATGACGCTGGATAACCAAGAAGCCTATATCCAGGTTGGGCAGCGCGTCCCCCGGATCAACGCGGTCAACGTGGCCGTCACCGGTCAGCAGACCAACTCGATCACTCTGGAAAACGTCGGTCTGATCATGCGGGTGCTCCCCCGGATTAGTCCCGATGGGTTGATTGTGATGTCCATCGCCGCGGAAAAATCCGAACTTGGCCCCGAAGCGGACGGCATTCCGATCTTTATTGACAACGCCGGTCAGGTCGTCCGTTCGCCCCGGATCAACACCATTTTGGCGGAAACGGTGGTCAGCGCGGCGAATGCCCAAACGGTGATCCTCGGGGGGTTGATTGTCAAGAACAAGCAGCAATTCAGCCGCCGGGCCCCGTTCCTGAGCGATATTCCGATCCTGGGACATTTGTTCCGTTACGATAGCAACATCATGCGGCGGTCGGAGCTATTAATTATCCTGACCCCGCGGGTGGTTCGCACCCAGGCTGATGCCGAACTGATCAAGCAGGTCGAAGCGTCGCGCATGAGCTGGTGTCTGGCGGATGTGATCCGCATCAATGGGCCATCGGGACTGCGGGGCCGTAAAGACGAATGGCTAGATGCCGAAACCGTGGTGGTCTATCCCGATCTTAACCCCCATGGCGAAAACCAGGTTCTGTTCCCCGACGAATTTTCCCCCGGAGTCATGGGGGGGGAGACACTGCCGCCGGGGGCGGTGCTTAGCCCGGGCAGCGCAGCGGGCGCGGGATCTCCAACCTTGGCACCCGGAACGGTCGTAACGCCCGGGACGGAGTTCGCCCCCGGAACGATCATTGCCCCTAGTCCGGTACCCGGCCCTGGCGGGGTGATTCTACCGGGTGGAACGCCAGCCGGTGGAAATGGAGTTCAACCACCGACAAATGTGCCGCCGCCGGCTCCGGTGCCGGGCGTTCCCCTACCTAACGGGGGAACCTCCCCGACGACACCCCGGGGTACGGGAGTCGTCATCCCGGCTGGTAACCCCGCAACTGCCGAATCGAACGGGGCAAAAACCACGACGGCGACGCCGGATGTGCCAGACCCCGCGGGGGAAAAATCCACCGCCAAAAAAGGACTGTTACAACTTTGGACACGCTAATGCTGACGTGGATGGTCGCAAATTAAGGTAACGCTGCCGCGCTCTGACGGATGGGGGCGCGGGACACGGAAGTACTTTTCCAATCCAGGGATGGGCTATGAAGACGCAACATTTTTTTCGCCTGGGCGTGATGCTGGCTTGGGTGGGCTTTTTGGCTGGCACAACCGGCTGCAGTTCGTTTGACCTGAGCAAACGAATTCCTTGGGGCGATAGCGATGGCACCCCCCCCATGCGGATCATGGCCGTTTGGACGGATACGATCATGAATTCCCCCGACAAGCCCGCCATGCGCGGCTTTGGCGGGCGGGTGATGTTTTATGCCCAGGGGGAAGACCCGATCAAGACCTCGGGCACGATGATTGTGTACGCGTTTGACGAAACGAATCGCGAACCGACCAATGTCACCCCCGACCGCAAGTATGTGTTTCGTAGCGAGGAATTTGCCAAACACTATAGCAAAGGAAGGTTGGGGCACTCGTATAGCTTTTGGCTGCCGTGGGACGAAGTGGGAGGACTGCAAAAGGAAATTAGCCTGATCGTGCGCTTTATGCCGGACAAGGGGGGCGTCATCGTGGCCGAGCAGACCAAGCATTTACTCCCGGGGGTCACGGCGGAATTGGCAAAAATTCAGCAGCAAGCTAAGCAAAATCAGTTAGCCCGGATGGCGGCTGGCAATCAATCCTCTCCCGCCATGCAAAACTGGCCCGGACAACCCGCGCTCATGGGCCAAGCTGGGGTCATGGGCCAACCAGGAGCTATGGGCCAACCCGGCCAGTTACCGCAATCCGGCACCCCCGGAATGGCCGCTCCTCCGGGACATGATCCGGCAATGCTGCAACCCGCGTATTATGCCCCGGGAACAAACAATCCCGCGTCAAATTATGCAACACCAGCCAATTATTTGAGTCCGGCGGGCAATTATTTTGGCCCGCCAAATCCGCAACCACAACCCGTGCAGAACTTGCCGGGTACTCCCGCCGCAAACATGAAAAAATCACAGACTATGACGATTCCCCTGCGGGGCCAACATTCGTCGCTGGTGCATGTGCCTCAACAGTTAACACAAAATACGGTTGGGCAATCAACCGCCGGGAACGCCGCTGGATATGGAGTCAACCCAGGGAATGCGATAGCTACCTACAATCAAACGATTTCCCAGGCCAATCCGATGCAAGGGACCGTCCAGGGTTATCCCGTGCAAAATAGTACAGCGTTTCAGGCCGGAGGGACGGCGGCCACCAATGTGATTTATGGCGGTAGCGGCACGGCGATGCAAAACAGTTGGCAAGAATTGGGGGGTCAGCAGGCTCTTACCCCGATGCAGCAGCGAATGCTACAAGCGCAGATGGCCCAGCAAACCGGGGGAGCGGCTTTTCAGCAGCAATACACGCCTCAAGTCCCCATGAACGGTCCCATGACCCCGCAACCCACGCTGAGCAAGTTCCCGGCGGGGGGAATTCCCCAGAATGGTCAAACTGCTAACGGACAGGGGGAACAGGAACCTCCTCCGGCAGGGTCAGGTCATTTTGGACTTTGGAAACGCCGGGTTCCAGGAGGCACAATCTCTCGGCTAAGTCCCGCTGGCGCTGGTCTTTCACAACGCCCGTGAGGATCGCGGTGCGGCCATCCATTTGCACCTGAATATCGCCGCTTAGCCGTGAGAGCGACTTCGTTCGATTCAGACGCGTCGAAAGTGTAGTTGTTAGGACCTCGGGCTGGGGAGAAGCGAATTCAAATTGAACGGTGCGGATGGCCCGCACGGTTTTTTTAGACCGGGCGTTTCCCTGGTTCCCTTGGTTCTGTTGATTCCCTTGATTCATATTGTTCTGCCGGGCCATTCCCTGAAAAGCCGCTTGCTGGGCACCAACCACCGAGCCAAAGAAATTGGCAAAATCTCCGGAATCCGCCCCCACAAATTGCCGCTGCTGTCCCTGGCGATTCTGGCCTAGGCCCCCATTTTGGCCAAACTGACCCTGTTGCTGATTCAGGCCACCTCGTTGAGTTCCGCCAAAGGTGTTATTTGCCCCCCCGGTGCTGCTAGAACCCAAGCTGCGGTTGCCAAAGGCTCCGGATGTTGATCGGCCCGAACTGGAACCCCCCAGGCCGCTGCTGCCACCGATGCCGCTACTTCCTATGCCGCCACCGCCTATACCACTGCTGCCGATCCCCGACGCACCCCCCCCGTTGATTGTTCCCCCACTAAATTGAGCAAAGGCCAAATTGTGGAAAGCGAACAGGCCCAGCAGTAGCGAAAGTCGTAGGCAGGTTTGCATAGGAAGTATTTTTGCCAAACAAAAGCCAATGGGATACGGACAAAGCGGGACACTAAGACTCCGCTATGGATTTAACCAAAAAAATTGGTGTAAGTTTCCCGCATAGACCCCATCAACGTTAAAAAAAATGGAGGGGCGGCACGGCCCTAGGTATTTTTTCAGCCGGAAACAAACGGTTGCATCATTTTACCGTGGCTAGCCTGGAAGAATCCAGGGAATTCTTGGTAGGGAGGGCCGAATAAATGCTACAGGCGTAAAGGTTTATGCCCGTTGATGCCCCAGGTTTGATGGGGAAAATTGCTATTTTTATTAAATCATGTGAAACTTTTCCCCGGATTTCAGGTACTACTCCCCTGTCAACGGTTTTTGTAGTAACACGCGATTTCTCATGATTTTAGGATCAAAATGTCCAACATCCTCTCTCATTTACGCAAAATTCTTTTCATCGTAACTCTCTGCGTCGGGGGATGGTCATACGGGGCCGGTCATCTCTGGGCCGCCCGGGCCGAAAGCACCAAACTGTTGCCCAAAGAGACCTTGGTGTATGTGCGCGTCGCCAATGTGCCAGAATTTGTGAGTCGTTTTCGCGAAACAGGTTTTGCCCGTATGTTGGCTGACCCGCAAATGCGACCCCTGGTGGAACAGCTTTATGGCAAAGCCCGCGATGCCGTGGAAGAGGTCAAAGATCAAACCGCGCTCGGCCTGGATGAGATGCTGCAAATTCCCGCCGGAGAGATCGCCTTTGCGGTGATCGCCCGCGCCGAGGGGCAGCCTGTCCCGGTGCTGATTATCGACACGGGCGATAATGTGGCCAACGCCAAAAAGCTCATGGATAAAATCCGCGAAAACAATCCCGAACCCGATCGTCGCGAGGAACAGATCGAGGGGTATACCGTTATTGTCGATGAAGTTGCGACAGTGGAAAGGGACGGTACCTTTGTCTTTACCACGGAGGTCGGTGTTTTGGGCGAAATTCTCCGCCAGTGGGAAGGCATCGCCGAGCAAAACCTACAAAATAACCCCAAATATGGCGCCATCATGCGCTCCTGCCGGGCCAAGGACCAAGACCCCCAATTCACATGGTTTGTTGATCCGATTGGCCTGTTTAAGGAGTTCTCCAAAGCCAGCTTTTCCGCATCGGCGGCCTTGGCCTTTTTGCCCGCTTTGGGTTTGGATGGATTGCAGGCGATCGGCGGTAGTCTTGCTTTTTCCGTGGACGAATTTGACACATTGGCCCACATTCACTTGCAACTGGATAATCCCCGAGCGGGGGTGCTCGAGGCCTTGGCCCTAACAGAGGGGGATATGAAGCCCCAAACCTGGGTGCCGGGCAATGTTTCGGCCTATAACACGATCTATTTTGACGTGCCCGCGGCGTTTCATTCGATAGAGAAACTCGTGGATAGCTTTCAAGGCGAAGGCCGCGTGGCGGAGGAAATTCAGCGGAATGTGTCGGATAACATCGGGGTGGATGTCATCAAAGAGATTTTGCCCTTATTCAAGGGCCGCGGTACCTGGATTACTCGCAGGCCTTCGATACCACGGGAAGTCGGGGGAGTGGGAGCCGAGGTCACAAATCAACAGGCGGAAGTGAACATTCGTTTTGGCCGCGATATGGACCAACTGATCGCGATTGAAGTGACCGATTTGGCACAAGCTCAAAAGTTGTTTGACCAAGTCGTAGCCAAGTTTCACACCGAATTGGGGGAACGGATGGAAAAGAAATCGTGGTCGGGCATGGCATATTACCAATTTACGGTACCGAATCAAACATTTGAGCCCGTGGACGAAGAAGATTCCGTCCGCCCGCAACCGTGCGTCGCCTTTGCACACGATTGTGTGATTGTGTCCAATTATCCTGGTTTAATGAAAACCGTGCTGGGTCGGCAGGACGCGTCGGACACCCTGGCGGAAAGCCTGGATTACAAGCTGATGTCCAGCAAGCTATTGCGGCAGGTGGGGGACGCCAAAGTAGGGGCTCTCACCTTTGATCGGCCGGAGGAAAGTTTACGTTACCTGTGGGAAATTGCCGAACAGCAGCAAACCCGGGAACGGTTAAAGCAAGTCGGCGAAAACAACCGGTTTTTCCGGACCTTGGATGAAGTCATGGAGCAAAATCCGTTGCCGCCATTTTCGGTCGTGGAAAAATACTTTGCTCCCAGCGGCGGTGTATTGACCAATGATGATTCGGGTTTTCACTATATTGCGTTTTCACTCAAGCGCAAAACCGAGTAACAACTTGCCAGGGAATAATTGTTAAAACCCTAGTAACACGATCTCTTCACCCTTTGCCGCTTGCATTCGCCGTGGTAAAGCGTTACCACAGAAGATAGTTGCAGGTGCTGAATTGGACAATTAGCAGGAAATTTTGGGGAATTTTTGGTTATGGATAACACCACTCGGGGTGGTAAACGCATTTTACTGGTGGATGACGACCAGGAAATCTTGGAATCGATGAAGCTAGCCCTGGAATCCCGCGGCTTTCAGGTCATGATTGCGCGGGATGGCAACCACGGATTGGCCCTGGCCGAATCGGAACGCCCGGACCTGCTGATCACCGATATGATGATGCCCAAGCGGAGCGGTTTTTTGGTCTTGGAAAAGCTGCGCACCAGCGACGACCCCAACCAAAGCGTCATGAAAATCATCATGATCACCGGCAATGAGGGAAATCGGCATAAATCCTATGCGGAAACTCTGGGGGTGGATGATTACATTCGCAAACCGTTTGCGATGGAACGGCTGCTGGAAAGCGTGGAAAAACTGCTGGGCGTGGAATAATTTGCCCCCTAGTGCTGTGCCACAGTTAAAGATTCAGGTTTGGTAGATCAGCCGCTGGGCGTTAGCTCGCGGCTTTTGCCGCTCTGGCCGTGGCTAGCGCCCCCATGGCTCACCCGTAAACGAATTCTTGACATAGCCCACGAATACTTGTTAGGGCCCACGAATCCTTGATAGGGCACTAGTCTTGGCCTTTTGCTGGCTCCGGGCCATTCTATGAGCAGGCAGGATACGATTTTTATTAGTGCGCAATCCTGGTTTATTTGCTGATCTACCCCGGGACATTTATCGTGAAAATTATTTGAAATTAGACTTGGAAGTATTTATACTATGACTATCGCTGAGAAGGATTTTTTTACCGGGGGTAGGGGCGGTCATGGCAAAGAAGTTTTTTGTGCGAATACAGGACCGAATTGCCGGGCCTTTTAGCTCTATACAAATCAAGGCCGCGGCCCAAGCCGGCAAACTCAAGCCGAACCACGAATTGTCGGAATCTGACGCGGGACCCTGGATGTCGGCTGGCAAAGTCCGGGGATTATTTGCTGAATTAGACCCGGGGAAAACCCGTCAACCAGCGGTCACTGTCACGGTCAAAGAAGGGGCGACAAAGCTTTCTAGCGCGGCGGTGGCCGCGTCCCCTCCCCCGCCCTCCGATTCCGCGGAGTCCCGGGATTACTCGGTTTTACCAGAGGAACCCATTATCACCGCCGCTTTGGTCGAGCCAGAGTGGAATTTGGGTGAGGTGGATAAGAATGGGCTGTTACCCGGCAGTTCCGGGCCAATCCGCAACGGCTTTGTGGAAAAACACCTAGTCCAGAATGAGCGGGTCCTGTTTTGGAGCGGCATCTCGCCCGTGATCTTTTTATTGCCGGGTATCTTGTTTATTTGTGCGGCGGTAATTGCGTATCAAACCTTTCAAACAATGGTAACCGTGGAGAATATCAAGCAAGGAATGTCGCAAATGGAAAGATATTCCGGCCAACCCAGGCAAAACAGTTTAAACCGCGATCCCGCCTTAAGACAGACGCTCAATCAACAGACACGGCGACTCGTTATTGTTCTGATCTGCGGGTTATTACTGTTGGCGTCCCCTATTTTGTTGATATTGAACCTGATCCGTTACCTGCAGACGGAATATGCTTTGACAAATCTGCGGATAATCATGAAAACCGGCAGTATTACCAGCACGACATTTGCCAAGCCGTATCACCAAATCGCGGGAATCGAGCTTGTTAAACTCTCCTTGGGAAAATTGTGTGTCTACCCCAGCGGCGAAGCAACTCCTGTCACATTCCCTTGTCTAAAGTCTCCTCAGTTGTTTTGCAAATACGCGCAACGTCCACACATGCGCACTTTTCAGGAATATGCCTTGGACCCCTCCGCCATCCGCCCGCGACACCCCCTTGCGGGTAGTCCTGGGGGGGGTTCCTCATCTTTTTCCTCGCCGACAAGTCAAGCAAAATCCCCCGCGGGGTTTAGCATTAAATCACCGTTCTATTTATTATTTGGCTTCCTTGCAATTTTTATAGGAGGGGTGTTGTCCCTCTGGGTGTTGCTATTGGCGTTCACGGGTTTGCCGATGGATATCCTGCAAATCGGGACGGCACTAGCCTTTTTTGCAACAATCATAGCTGTGGGATTTAAATGGCTAAAAAAAGGCTTGGGAAAATAATGGCAAGTTAGCAAAAGGTGGCGAAGCTGATCGGGTGAGCCGATATGCCATCAGTCCAAAACAACAAAGGAAATGGTTTTACAGGGATTTATCCCGTGCAAACAATTTACATCTTTTCCAACTCAAAACGGTACTGTCTGGGACTATCCTAAAAAATTCGGGGGCGCAGCGCTGGCCGGCAGAAACCCCGGCAATTCCTGTTTTTGCTGGAGATAAAAAAATAAATTGCGTGGCAATTTCGATTTTTTCATGATTATAGAAATTCTCTATTGCCTCATCTGAACTTTATGGAAATAATTAGATTAGGGAAAGTGAGGTGCCGTGAGCAAGCACCTCGGGCCGCAACTGGAACATAGAAGAGCTTCAGTTGCCAACACGATTGTGCCGCTACGCGACGCACCTCGCAAATTCCGCGCTCTTTCGCAACTCTGCCGTTCGTGGTCGGATTTTCTCCCCGGCTGCATTTTTTTAAGTGGCACTCTTGGCACCGGGATTTTCCTGCGCGCTGAGGGCCAAATTTTAAAAATTCCGCCTGGAATTATCTTGCTAACGAATGGTCCGTGCTATTAGGCGGCCCTAAATTTGCTGGCACGCTTAAGTGAATTTCGGGCTTAAAAATGGCGGGTGGCGGGCGAGTCGGGATGGATGTTGTGGTTGTTAAGTTTAATGTCGGTTTGCATTTAGCCAGCGTATGCCGGCAGGATGCGGCCAACTGAGCAAGGAAGCCTGAAAACTTGCTTGAACCCTAATTAACGCAGCACCCTCCTCAATTTGGCCAAAATAGTCGCCGTTGGCGTTGTGTGAATAAATCTTTCACTCCTTCCCCGATGGCTTTAACCCCCTTGGAGAGATGGCTATGTCCGCTGGAAAAGGCATCGTCTCGCTCATTGCAGAGCGGCAAGATCTGCACCAGTTTCGCAAGAAACATTGGGTTGGCTCATTTGAGGAATACCTGGACCTGGTCTCCCAGGATCCCAAAGTGACGCGAAATTCGTTTGAACGGGTGTACGACATGATTATGTCGTACGGGACCAGCACCTACGAAATGGCCCGCGAAAAGCGCGTCCATTACAATTTTTTTGACGATCCTGAGGAACAAGGGGCGGATGCCGTCTTTGGCCTGGATGAACCCTTGGGCGCGCTGGTCAATGCGTTTAAAAGCGCCGCGCAGGGTTATGGAATCGAAAAGCGCGTCTTGCTGCTGCACGGTCCAGTCGGCAGCAGCAAAAGCACCATCGCCCGCTTGCTCAAGCGCGGTTTGGAACGCTATTCGCAAAGCGATGATGGAGCGTTGTATTCGCTCGGCTGGGTGGATCTGGAAAATCGCAGTACGATTCACTGGTGTCCGATGCATGAGGAACCGCTGCATTTGGTGCCAGAGCGGTTTCGGCCCGATGTGGAACAAGGATTAAACGCCCAACATGCCGAAGGGGAATACCGGGCCAAGATTCGGGGCGAATTATGCCCCTATTGCCGGCACATTTATCATGAGCGGCTGAAATTGTATGACGGAGACTGGACGCGCGTGATCCAGGATGTGCGCGTGCGGCGCGTGATCCTGAGCGAAAAAGATCGGGTGGGGATTGGGACGTTCCAGCCCAAGGACGAGAAAAACCAGGATTCGACGGAGCTAACCGGGGACATCAATTATCGCAAGATCGCCGAATATGGCAGCGATAGCGATCCCCGGGCGTTTAATTTTGATGGTGAATTCAATGTGGCCAACCGCGGGATTATCGAGTTTGTCGAAGTCCTGAAATTGGACGTGGCGTTTTTGTACGATTTGCTGGGCGCTTCCCAAGAGCACAAGATTAAACCCAAAAAATTCGCGCAGACAGACATTGACGAGGTAATCCTGGGTCATACCAACGAGCCGGAATACCGCCGCCTGCAAAACAACGAATTCATGGAGGCGCTCCGCGACCGCACGGTCAAGATTGACATTCCCTACAACACCACGTTGGCGGATGAAATCAAGATTTACGAAAAGGACTACAATAGCCGCAAAGTGGCGGGCAAGCATATCGCCCCCCACACCATCGAAATGGCGGCGATGTGGGCGGTGTTAACCCGGCTGGAACAGCCCAAAAACGCCGGATTGACGCTGCTCCAAAAGCTTAAGTTGTATAACGGCAAAACGCTGCCAGGCTTTACCGAGGACAACATTAAGGAACTGCGCGAAGCGGCGATCAGCGAGGGGATGCTGGGAATTTCTCCGCGATATGTGCAGGATAAAATTTCCAATGCGCTGGTCGTCCATCCCGAGGCAAAATCCATCAATCCGTTCATGGTGCTCAATGAGCTGGAAAACGGCCTAAAACACCACAGCCTGATCACCCATGAAGAGACCAAACAGACCTACCGCGAGTTGATCAGCGTGGTGAAGCAGGAATACACCAACATTGTGAAAAACGAGGTGCAGCGGGCGATTGCCGCCGACGAGGACGCGCTGAAGCGGCTTTGTTCGAATTACATCGACAGCGTGCGGGCCTACACCCAACGGGAAAAAGTTCGCAATAAATTCACGGGCCAACTGGAAGAACCGGATGAACGGCTGATGCGCTCGATCGAGGACAAGATTGACATTCCCGACAGCCGCAAGGATGACTTCCGCCGCGAAATCATGAATTACATCGCCGCGTTATTAATGGATGGGCGGACATTTGATTACAAGTCGAACGAACGGTTGTACAAGGCGCTCGAACTGAAATTGTTTGAGGATCAAAAGGACACGATCAAGCTGACCAGTCTGGTCAGCAAGGTGGTGGATGCCGACACCCAGGCCAAGATTGACGTGGTCAAAACGCGATTGATCCGGGACTTTGGCTATGATGACGAAAGCGCGACCGACGTGCTGAATTACGTGGCCAGCATTTTTGCCCGGGGAGACGCTAAGTAAACAATGATGAATGAAGAATGAAGAATTTTGTGTGTTCCAAATTTTATATGTGACTAGGTGTTTCCCTGTTCCCCGTTCCCTGTTCCCTCCCCCCTATCCCCTACCCTGCCATGGTTCTCAATATTGACAACGATCAACGCCGGTTCAAGCAGATCGTCCAAGGGAAGGTCCGGGAGAACCTGCGCAAATACATCAACCATGGCGAGATGATCGGGCGCCAAGGGAAGGAATTTGTGAGTATTCCCCTGCCGCAACTGGATATCCCGCATTTTCGCTACGGAAAAAATGGTTCTGGTGGTGTTGGCCAGGGGGCGGGAGAAGTCGGCTCGCCGCTTGGACCAGGTAAGGATGGCGACGCCCCCGGACCCGCTGGTAGCGAACCGGGGGAACACATCTTGGAGGTGGAGTTATCGCTGGCGGAGTTGGCGCAAATTTTGGGGGACGAATTAGAGTTGCCCCGGATCGAGCCTAAGGGAAAAGCCAGCCTGGAACAAGAAAAAACCCGCTATACCAGCATCCGCCGGACGGGTCCGGAATCCCTACGCCATTTTAAACGGACGTATGTCCAGGCGTTGCGACGGCAAATTTCCACGAATACCTATGACTCGGGCAGCCCGCGGGTGATCCCCATTCGCGATGACAAACGTTACCGCGCGTGGCAGACCGTGCAATTGCCGGAAACCAACGCCGCCATCATTTACGCGATGGATGTTAGCGGCTCGATGACGGACGAACAAAAGCAAATCGTGCGGACCGAGGCGTTTTGGATTAACACCTGGCTGGCCAGCCAGTATGACGGCATCGTTCACCGCTATGTCATCCATGACGCCGTGGCCAAGGAAGTTGACGAGGAAACCTTTTACCGCACGCGTGAAAGCGGCGGCACGCGGATTAGCTCCGCCTACAAGGTTATCCATGAAATCATCCGCCAGGATTATCCCGCCAGCGATTGGAATACCTACGTCTTTCAATTTAGCGACGGCGATAATTGGGGAGAGGATAATGAAACCAGCATTCGTCTGTTGGGCCAGGAGATTTTGCCCCAGATCAATTTGTTTTGCTATGGCCAGGTCGAAAGCCCCTATGGCAGCGGCGAGTATATCAAGGCCCTGGCCAAGGTTTTTGGCAATTCCCATGAAAAACTGGTGCTTAGCGAGATCGAAAACCGGGAAGGCATTTTTGACAGCATCAAGGAATTTTTGGGCAAGGGGCGGTAATTTGCGACAAAAATGCAAGACAATTATGGTCGCAAATAAATAAAGAAAGGCAACAGTGAATGCGAGATTATCCATTTCAACTGTTCCAGTAATGATTTTGCAATTTTTGCGGCAATAACACATCAGTTGTGGCTTTTAACGGCTATATTATGACCAACCACCCATTTTCCCCGTTGCCGGATTATCTGGCCCAGGTGCAAACCCAGATCGAGGGTTATGCCGCTGGTCATGGGCTGGATTTTTTTCCCACGATTTTTGAGATGGTGGACGCGGACCAACTGCACGAGGTCGCCGCGTATGGCGGCTTTCCCAACCGCTATCCCCATTGGCGGTTTGGCATGGAGTACGAGCAACTGTGCAAAGGATACACCTACGGCCTGCAAAAAATCTATGAATTGGTCATTAACAATAATCCTTGCTATGCCTATCTGCTAAAGTCCAACGCCACCACCGACCAAAAGATGGTGATGGCCCACGTCTTTGGCCATTGCGATTTCTTTAAAAATAACTACTGGTTCAGCCAAACCAGCCGCAAAATGATGGATGAAATGGCCAACCACGCCAATCGCGTCCGTCGCTGCCAGGACCGCGTGGGCACAAGCGAAGTGGAAGAGTGGATCGATGCCTGTCTGAGCATCGAGGATTTAATTGACATTCACGCCCCGTTTATTAAGCGGCATTCCGATAAATCCCCTCCCCCCACCGTACGCGCCGAACCAGCGCCTGGCGATGCCGCGGAGGAAGAGTACCGCGCGGGACGATTTGCCGCCAAGGACTACATGGACCAGTACATTAATCCTCCGGAGGTTCTCAAAGCCGAGTCCGACCGCCTGCGCAACGAACGGGAAATGGATCGCAGCTTTCCGGAATCTCCGGTGCGGGACGTCATGGGATTTATTTTAGAGCATGCCCCGCTCAAGGGGTGGCAGGCGGAAATTTTGGGCATTATTCGGGATGAAGCTTATTATTTTAGCCCGCAGGCCCAGACCAAGATTATGAACGAGGGTTGGGCCAGTTATTGGCACAGCACGATCATGACGCAACAAGGGTTGGAACCGGCGGATATTATCAACTACGCCGACCATCATTCCGGGACAATGGCCAGCAGCCCGACGCGGTTGAATCCCTACAAGATCGGCATCGAACTTTTTCGGGATATCGAAGATCGCTGGAATCGGGGTCGCTTTGGCAAGGAATTTGACGAATGCGACGATTATGAGCGCAAACGCCGCTGGAATACCGAAACCAATCTCGGGCGGCAAAAAATCTTTGAAGTCCGCCGCGTGCATAACGATCTGACGTTTATCGATGAATTTTTGACGCTGGACTTTTGCCGCGAGCATAAATTGTTTTCCTTTGGCTATAACCAGGACCACGAAAATTACGAAATCGAGAGCCGGGAATTTCCTAAAATCAAAGAACGGCTGCTGTTCCAATTAACAAATTTAGGAAGGCCCATCATCCAGGTGCGCGACGGCAACTACCGCAACCGCGGGGAACTGTATCTCGAGCACAAACATTGCGGCGTGGATTTAAAAATTAGCTACGCCCGCGATACCTTGGCAAATCTAGAGCGGCTGTGGCGGCGGCCGGTCCACATCGAAACGATCATCGAGGATAAAGTGACCGTGTTTAGCTATGACGGCAAAGAACATTTGTCGGAGGCGGCATAATCGTCAACAAATTTACTCCCGCGCGAAAGCGCGGCGGTGCGAAGGCGGCAGCGAACAATCAGCCCGGGTCAGGATGGCCCGCGGCACGGTCAATGGGTAGTCCCCGGACTACTATTCGCCGTGTCAAAATATATGAGAAGGGAATGGCGGCTCGTCTCAATTAGCGGTGTGGCAACCGCGTGAACCCGGACAACACCAGGGTCATCCTGGATAACCCAGAGCTTAGGACAAGGTTCGCCTACTCTGTGAAATTATTCACTGGGCGGCGACCGGGGTTAAGCTTTTCCCTGGTGTGATTTCGCGCATAACCGCAAGTGGATATTTTACCGTTATCCGCGCCTGTTGTGCGTATGATGGAATTGAGGAGAGTCATTCAACGAGATTTTTGGCATCAATGTTGCAGCCTGTTCCTTCCCCCGGCCGATACAGACCTGTGAGGGCGGGCTGCCTTTCCTGGTAGGGGCGTCCCATGTTATTACGTCAATCCATTCAGAGTGAATTAGCCAGTTGGCTGTTGCCCCTGGCGTTTCCCCGGACACTCCAAGTGTCGGCGGGACCAGTGCGGTTCCAAGCGGAGCTGACGGCCGCCGATCAATTGGCGGTCGCGTTTCAAGATTTTTCCGTGACGCTGGATCGACTATCCCGCGCAAATCTGACGGAATTAAAGGCCGTGGCCGAGTCTCTCTCGCGCAAATTAACATATTTGCTAGAGCCAATCAGCCCCATCGAAGTCGACGCCGACCAATGTCTGGTGCAATTGCGGTCAGTCCCCCCCCAGCGCGATGAAAACGGTAGCACATATTACGAAATTTTAGTGCGACGAGGGGGCACGCTTTCCTTGGTAAGGTATCACAAAGCCAAGGATGCCCCCCGCGAGGTAATTCCCGCCCAAGTCACACGGGAAGTTTTTGCCCGGTTGGCGGAGGATTTTGCCAACGCGGCGCCATAACATGCCCTCCTATAAAAAGTTGATCCCTAGTTAGATTTTTGATCCCCGGATTTGTTCGGGGCTGGCGGTTTGGGGGCTTCCTTTGGCAGTTTGGGGATCAATCGCATCGTGACTGGCGTTCCCTTGGCGGGAATTTTTTCGGTCATGGCCTCAAACTGCAGGCCCACGTCGGCCATATCGGTGCTTTTAACCGGCAGGTCCAGCATCGCGCTGCTAAAATTTGACACGCAAATAAAATCGCCGGCATTGGCCAGATACGTCAGTTTGCCGGTCATTTCATCCTTCCAAAATCCGCTCCCTGCAAAGACCCAAGAGTGTTTCATGGGTTTGCCGGTGGCGGTGTCTTTGATCCATTCCTGGGCGCGGATTGTCTGGGTTTTTCCCTCGGAGTCTTTCCAGGAGAGTTCAATTTCGATTTCTGTGCCGCTGGCGGGGATATATTTGGGATCGTATTTGACAGTGTTACCGGGTTTGGCCCCCAGGGCGATCAAGGCGGCATGGACCGCCTCAGCGGAGGTGCGGGTCGTCAGGATTGATTCATGCTCTTTGGTTTTGCGCGGGCAGGCAAACATTTCCAGTTGTCCCCGCCGCAAGCAGACGTAACTTTCCAAAATGAGTTGCTTATTTTCTTTGTCAATCCAGACATCATAGTCTGGGTTCAACCGAATCAACGATTTGTCCCCCTTATCCGCCGCGGGTTTGTCCGGTATGGGGACCGCCTGGGCGTCGATGGGATCTTCCGGGGGTTCCCCATCTTGGGCCCGGACTAAAGCACTGGTCAATCCTGGCAAGAGCGCCAACCAACAAATTATCAACAACTGCGGCAGTTTCCGGGCGTAAAGAGGGGACGGCATACTGAAGTTTCCAATAAAGGGAAATTTTTGACAGGTCGAATGACGCTCATCCACCTGCATGTTAAGATAACCAATCCGCCTGAACACTCCAGAGCAAGTTGCGGAATTTCACTTTTTGGTTTTTCGCGGCCGTGACTCTGGCGGAGGCCAAATAATTCCTTTTGAACGGATGCAAGAGTACGCTGTTATGTCGCAGTCGGAAGTCAAAACCCGCAAACAAAAAGCCAAGTCCAACTCCACGGTAATGCTGGCCACGGAGACCGCCGTTAATCCCCAGACGGTGTCCATTAACATCCCCCGTCCCACGGTGGCCGAAATCGCCAATTGGCGAGAGAATCCGCTTTGGTCGGCAAATTGCCCCGGGGAACTAGCGGCCATTGACCCACAGTTGCCCCTGCGGCAGCTACATAAGCCCTGGCAAAAATACCTGGAAAAGCGGCGGCGCCCGGATCAGCTCGCACAGTTGCTGCCACGGGGTAAGCATGCCTTAACTTGGTGCCACAGTTCGCTAGCGCGGTCCCCTTTATCAGAATGGCTGCGGCAACTCGCCAATCAGCGTAAAATAGCCAAATATGACCAGGCCGAGCGTTCCCTGGCTCCTTTATGGCAATGGTTAGAGGAGGCGGGTGGCTCCCCGGCCATCGCGCCCAATATCACCATCCAGCCGTTGATAAGTCAGGCCGTGACGGCTTATACGGCCATCGAGTTTGCCTGGTCGCTGCCCAGGCTCTTGGGCGTTTTAGATGCCGAATTGTGGTGGCAGTGCCTGGCGGCGCTGGTCCGGCTAGCACGGGATGCCGCGGCCTTGCCGTTGGAAGCCGATCCCCTGGCCCAGCAACTCTGGGGAGCGGAGTTACCCCTGACACTTGGTTATTTGTTGGGAGAATTGGGCGAAATCCAGGCGCTTCGTCCCGCTGGGCGAGCCGCGGTTGAGCGGGCTTTTGATGAACTTTTGGACGGAGCGGGAATGCCCCATCAACGGCATTGGGCACATTTTCGACCTTTGGTTGCATGTTGGACCAGGCTGGTCGCGTTGCACCAGGCGGATATCGCCTGTCAGGGCGAGAGTGAAACAGCAGGCGGATTGGCTTTACTGCCCGATGCCGTAGTGGAAGAATACCCCCATGTTGTCCGGGAACTGCTGCGTACCACTCGCAGGGATGGCTCCTTGGTTTTGAGCGGGGATCCCGCTGTTGCGGGGTCTGGCCTCTCCGCCCCCCATCATTTGCAGAATGGCCATGCGGATCATGCGCTCCAGAGCGCGCCGGGTTCAGCTAAACAAAACGATAGACGGGGGGAGCGCGCTAGAGAGGATTTTGGTTTTGAGGACTTGTGTCGGGCGGCTCTGAGCCTGATTCCCGATCCGCGGGAACTACCGCGGCAGGCAAGTTCTTCGTCGGAGGGGGGAGGTGCACCAGAGAGTCCCGCCGCCACGCCAACGGCCAGCAACGTGGCTACTCCCAATTCCACCGCCCAGCGACAAACGTCCGAGGATGAACCCGAAGTCCCGCTCCCTCCCCATTGGCCCGCGGTGTATAGCGAATGGTCGCAAGTGGCGATTTTGCGTCCCACCTGGAAAAAACGCGATCCGCGCGTGGCGATAAAGTTTTTAGGGACAGAAGTCCATGCCGAATTGGCCTGCAGCCGGGATACAATTTGGAGCGGGGTATGGGATTTTTCGCTGGAGGCCGATGGGGAGCTGTTGCAGCCGACGGGCGAATGGCGCGAAGTCTGCTGGGTGAGTGACGCCGACGTGGATTATTTGGAAATTGAGATACCGTTTCCCGGTCAAGTCAAAGTCCAACGTCAGATCGCGCTAGCGCGGAAAGATCGTTTTTTGTTTACCGCCGACGCGGTCATCGGCACGGAGCCTCGCCACTGGCAGTACCGCCAAAAGTTTTTTTTGGATGCGGGTATATCCGCGACGCGTCCTCCCGAAACGCGGGAAATCATGCTTTCCGGGCGTAAACCCCGCGCGGTCGTGCTCCCCCTGGCATTGTCCGAGTGGCAATCGGAGAAGCGCGGAGGAGCGCTTGTCGAACATAGCGGCGCGCTGGAGCTGATGGGCACGGGCTATGGCGGCAGCCTGTTTGTGCCGGCTTGGTGGCATTTGGATTGTCTTGCCACCCCCCAAAAGCAACTGGCGGTACCGGTTACTTGGCGGCAACTCACCGTCGCCGAAACACGCAAAATTTGCCCCGCTGATGTGGCGGCGGGCTACCGCGTCCAAATTGGCCAACGGCAATGGCTGGTCTATCGCAGTTTGGGGCGCGTGGCAAATCGGACTTTGCTGGGACATAACCTGAGCAGCGATTTTTTGATCGCCCGCTTTAGCAAAAAAGGCGAAGTCGCCAGCGTTATCGAGGTCGAATAGTTCCGGCCATGCCGCGCACCATCGCCGAAAACTTGGCCGAGATTCACGCCCGGATGGCTGAGGCGGCCTTGCGCGGAGGTAGGCCCCCGTCGGCTGTGCGATTGGTCGCCGTTACTAAATACGCGCCGTTGGAGGCCATCGAGGAGTTGTTGGCGGCTGGCTGCCGCGACCTGGGCGAAAGCCGCCCGCAAAGCCTGTGGGAGCGGGCGCCGCTCTTTCAGGACACATCCCCACCGCCAAATTGGCATTTCATCGGCCAATTACAAACCAATAAAATTGAGCGCACGCTACCACTGGTCTCCCTTGTGCATTCCTTGGATCGCTGGAAATTGGCCGAAGCCCTGCAAGCCGCCGCGGCCCGGCAGGGACGAATTTGCCAGGCACTCATCGAAGTCCGCTTGAGCGATGACCCGGCCAAGCATGGGTTTTGGCCGGAGGAATTGCCCGCATTACTCCCGCGCTTGGCCAACTTACCTCATCTACAAATTCGCGGGTTAATGGGCATGTCCGGAGTGAATAGCACGGAGGCGGAAATCCGCCGTCAATTTTTGGGGCTGGCCGACTTGCGGGAAATCTTGCAACTCACCGCGCCAAAAAATATCCAATTAGCCGAGCTATCGCTAGGCATGACCGACGATTATGAAATTGGCATTGAATGCGGCGCTACCCTGGTGCGGATAGGCTCGGGGCTGTTCGCAGGAACCACCCATGCCCCTCGCGAATAGATAAATCCATTATCAGCTCAAAAGTATCCCATGGCATTACCGGACATCGAAGAAACGGCCGCGGGCTTGATTCTACGGGTCAAGGCCCAACCCCGCGGCCGGGCGAACGAAATACGTGGCGTGCACGCGGGGGAATTGCGGGTGTGCGTGACGGCCGTGCCCGAAAAGGGAGAGGCCAATCGGGCAATTCGGGAACTTTTGTGCGAGCGATTGGGATTGGCCCAGCGGCAATTGGATTTAATCGCGGGCGACACCGCCAACCATAAAAAGTTTTTGATCACCGGGGTGGGGCTAACGGATCTGCGTGATAAATTGCGGACAGAATTAACCTAGTGCTGTGTCATAGTTAAAGATTCGAGTTAGGCAAATCAGCCGCTGCGCGTTGGCCCACGGTTTTTGCCGCTCCAACCGTGGGCGAGCGCTCTACAGCCCATCCGAAAACGAATCGTTGACAAAGGACTAGCGCAACCGGGAGAAAATAATCCCTCATCTAACCATCAAAGCGGATATCCAGAATTTTAAAATTCAGCATCCCTTTGGGAACAGAGATTTCCACTTTTTCCCCGATCTTGCGCCCCAAGAAACCCTGGGCGAGGGGGCTGGTGACCAGGATCTTGCCCGTGTCCAAATCTTCCTCCCCCGCGCCAACCAGCGTGAATTCTTCTTCGTCGTCAAAATCCAAATCCTTGACGCGGATCGTGCAGCCAAAGGAAACTTCATCCTTGGGCAATTTGCTGGTATCGATTATTTGCGCGCGGCTCAGTTTATCGCTTAGGAGGTTGATTTTGGCCTGCAACATACCCTGGGTTTCGCGCGCGCCATGGTATTCGGCGTTTTCGCTCAGGTCCCCTTCGCTACGGGCGGCGGCAATCCGCGCGGCGGCCTTGGGCATTTCGACGTTATTGAGGTGATCCAATTCGGCCTTGAGCTTTTCGTAGCCGGACTTGGTCATGGGGACGGAATCCGTCATGGCACTCACTCCTCTGGCAATCAGCAATCAGGTGAGGTAGGTCGGTATTATCGCGACTTTTCTAAACTGTGCTATAAGGAAACAAGGTAGCGCAAAAAAACACGGCCTCCGCAAAACAGGGGAGACCGAACAGTCTATATTTTGGCGGTTGGAGGCGGGATTGTAAAGATAGCCCCCCTCCCCGTGAAGGTCGCCCCCGCCTTTATCAGCCAGGTACATTCAAGAATTTTCCCCTTTACGGGATACAACTCGCCGGAAGACCACCCGGCGGAAAGCATGAATGGCAGCAATTTAGCCCGCGGCCAAACAGGCTGCTAGCTGTTTTTTTTGAGGCTGCGTCCCCGATCCTCCGGCAAGTACAGCATCCGCCCGCAGGATTTGCAAAAGACAACTTTATTTAACAGCAAACTGTTCATGACATTCGCTGTTTGCTGCTGAAAGCATCCCGAGCAACTATCGTTTTCGATTTGGGCCAGGGCATCGGCCCCCTTGGAATGGACAATGCGATGATACGGATCGCGGTATTCCTCGGGCAGCGTGGCTTCCGCGGTTTTCAGGTTGGCGTCCACCCGCTGATACTCCGCCTGGAGACCCGGTTCTTGTTCTTTTACCAGTGATTCCACCTTGGCCAGTTCTTCTTTGGCCTTGACGATATTTTGCTCGGATTCGCCGACCAACCGTTTATGGGTGTCAATTTTCTCCAAGATTTCCAAAATTTCGTCCTGCAGCACGCTGTTGGCCATTTCACTGGCGGCGATCTGGTCCTTTAATGCCTGGTACTCGCGCGTGGATTGGGCGGCGTTAAACTTTTTATTTAAATCCAAAATCTTGGCTTCGCCGCTTTTTAGCTGCAGTTGCTTTTGGTCCGCGGCGATGCGGGAGGCTTGTAATTCGTGCTTGGCCTGTTGCAATTTTTGCTCGGCGGACACGACATTGGCTTGGCGGGCGCGGATCTGCTTTGGTCCCCGTTCCAGCCGCTCGCGCAAATCCGACAACTGCTGATGGATGCGGTGCAGTTCGTTCAGGACCGAGATTTGAAAGCTCATAGTGCAAAACTCCGGCAAGGACAGATATCTGTACTGTACCGGATTTCACCCTAAAAGGCGAGTCGGGCGACAAAAACCTGTGATTCCCTCAAGCTTTCCGGCTGCGGTGATCCCCCAGTAAAATTGGGCCGCGCGCGGAATTAACCCACGCGCGACCCCAAAAAATCACAGGCCATCGCCATTAGGCCGCTTCTTCCAGGGGCAGGCTTAACTCTTCGGCGCGGGGGCCAGGGGAAAAATCCTGCTCCACCAGACCCGCGTCCAGCGCCAGCGGCAAATGCTTGACAAACCCCTCGAGTTGTTTACAACGCACGGGATGCTGCAACTTCTTGACCGCCTTCGCTTCGATTTGCCGCACGCGTTCGCGCGTAACGCGAAAGATGCGGCCGACTTCTTCCAATGTATAAGAGTAACCATCCACCAGGCCGTAGCGCAGGCGGATGATTTCCCGCTCGCGAAAGGTTAGCGTCTTGAGCAGGCCGTCAATTTGTTGGCGCAACACGCTGTTATTGGCCAAGAGCGATGGCGACTGCGTTCCCTGATCTTCGATAAATTCCCCAAAGCTGCTGTCTTCGCTCTCGCCCACGGGCCGGTCCAGGCTGACGGGGCTGCGGCCAATATTGAGGACGCGGTAGGTTTCTTCCACGCTGATTTCCGCGGCTGCGGCGATCTCCTCGGTGGTTGGTTCCCGTTTTAACCGCTGTTGAAGCATTTTTGCGGTGTTCCGCAATTTACTAAGCACGTCGATCATGTGCACGGGAATGCGGATGGTACGGGCCTGATCGGCAATGGCCCGCGTGATGGCCTGGCGAATCCACCAGGTGGCATAGGTGCTGAATTTGTAGCCGCGACGGTATTCGTACTTATCCACTGCCCGCATCAGACCGGTGTTTCCTTCTTGAATCAGGTCTAAAAATGACAACCCGCGATTGCGGTATTTTTTGGCAATGCTGACCACCAGCCGCAAATTTCCCTGGGAGAGCGCCCGTTTGGCATTTTCGTAATCGGCAAACTGCTTTTGCAGCGCGGCGCGGCGATTGCGCAGCGAACGGGGTGATTCCTGGGTCAAGCACATCAAATGGTGCAGTTCCTTGCGCAATAGGCTCAATTGATTGCGCAACAGCGGATTGCCGTGCCAATTTTTGATCCGGTCGCGCAGATAATCCATCCGCCGCGAGATTTCGTCCAATTGCTTGACCAGCGGCTGCACGCGGCGGGTCCGCAGGCTTAATTCCTCGACCAGCGTCAGGGTTTTGCGGCGGCGGCGCAAAAACTGCTTGCGGGCTTCTTGTTTTTCCGCGCGGGAAGTGCTCTTGCGCAACTGCTTATTAAAGTCCTGGCGATTGGCCGCCAACAACTTTTTTAGCGTTTGCAGGTTGTGCGGCATGCGGGCCTGGATTTGTTCCTTGGTCAGTTGCTCGGTCAAGGAAACCTTAATCGTGCGGTCAAAGGGAAGCTTTCCCTGGTGGACTTTTTCCAGGGTCTCCACGGTCGCCAACAAGGCGTAATTGCACGACAGTACCGATCGGCGAAACCGCTTGCGGGTGACTTCGATCGTCTTGGCCAGGGAAATTTCTTGATCCCGCGTGAGCAGCGGGATGTCCGCCATCTGGGCCAGATACATGCGAATGGGATCATCGCCCGGTTTGGGACCTTTATCCCGGGGAAGGCGCGGCAGAGGTTCCATTTCCGCCACGGGGAGCGATTTTTGCGGCTGGGTGGGATCATCCGTGACCAGATTGATGCCCAACTCTTCCAGCGAAATCAGCAGATTGTCCAGCTTTTCGGGGGTGACGGCCTCGTCGGGCAGGTATTCGTTGACCTGATCATAGGTCAAAAAACCTTGTGCCTTGGCGCGGCCGATCAACGCCTGCAGATCATGATCCACATTGCTCATCACAAAACCCTCCTTGGTTGGTCGCCAGATGACTAACCGTGGTTAGCACGCCTGGCAAAAATTTGACCATGTTGCATCCTGACAACATGGGGTGGGCCTTTTATCCGGTAATGCACGGGAGCACCCGGACAAACGCCGCAACAATCCGTACTAACTGGTTCCTGGTTGGGTATAACCCCGTTTCACGCGTTCTTGCTCCAGCAAGTCGCGTAAAATCGCCAACTGTCCCTCTTCCTGGCCGGCATCCACTCGCAATTGCTGCTCCCGCGCTCGTTGGGCCGCGTCAATGCGGTCTTGTTCAAAGCGGGACAACACCGCGTATAACCGCTGCTCGTGCGGCAGCGTCGCCCTGCGGCTTTGGGAACGTTCATCCAGATCGATCAGCAGATTCTTTAACCGCTCATCCCGGCAGGAAGAAAGCAATTGGCCAAAGTCGGGCGTTAAACCGGCGGCAAACGCCTGGAGCAGCAGGCCATAAACCTCGCGCGAGGTGGGATTGCCCAGTTCGGACAAACCGACATGCCGGGCCGCCAGTTCCAGGGCCGCTGGTTTTTCCAGCAATAATTCCAAAAACTCTAGGTCGCGCGACAACCACTCCCGCAGGGGGACCAGGGGGGATGTGTCGAGGAGCGCGGTATTTTGCGGGTCGAGGGTTGCGGAGGGAGTCGCCGTCGGATTTTTTGACGCATGTTGGCGGCGCAACTGTTGCAACCGATCGCGCAACTGCTCATCATGCACGCCAAAAGTCTTGGACAATTGGGTCAAAATCGCCGCTTCCCGCAGGGCGTTATCCTTGTGCAGGGCGTTAAGTCCCGGCGCGCGGGCAATCACCGACAGCAACTTTTCCACCGCCGCCGTGGCGCCGTGAATATCATTTTGCCAGTCAATTCCCGCGGTAAATTGTCGCAAGGCGTGTTCAAACGCATCAGGCGCGGACTGCAAGGCCGTGGCAAACGCATTGGCCCCATGCTCGATCAAAAAGTCGCACGGGTCTTGTTGATTGGGCAGGGTCAACACCCGCAAATCGATCGGTTCGCTGATAAACAGCTCCAGCACCTCATTGGTCCGCTTTTGACCGGCGGCGTCTCCATCCAGCATGAGCACCACCCGCTCGCAGTACCGCCGCAACAACCGCAAGTGATCCGCCCCCAAGGCCGTCCCCAGGACCGCCACGCAATTTTCGATGCCAAACTGCCACGCCATCAGACAGTCGGTATAACCCTCCATCACAATCGCCGTGCCGGTCTTGGTAATGGCGTCCTTGGCCACATCCAGCCCGTACAACGTCTTATGTTTGGAGAATAACGCCGTCTCGCGGGTGTTGATGTATTTACCCCCGGCCTTTTCCGCAAATTGTGGCAAGACCCGCCCCCCAAAGGCGATCGTCCGTCCCTGCGCGTCATGAATGGGAAACAACACCCGCCCGCGAAAAAAATCGTAGTGCCCGTGGGAGCCTTCGCGACGATTGGCCAGCCCGGTTTTTTCCAGCATCTCCGCCGACCAGCCGCTCCGTTCGGCACGTTTGATCAGCCAATCCCAACTGTCGGGAGAGTACCCCAGGTGAAACTTTTCCACCGTTTGTTCGGTCAGGCCCCGTTCGTCCAGATAGTGGCGGGCGGTTTCCCCCTCGGCGGTGTCCTGCAAAAAGCGATGAAACTGATCCTCCGCCCAAGCCATCAGTTGCAGCCAGCGTTTGCGTGAATCATCGGGGTTGGCCGGGCCGGGGCGATTGTCCAGCTTGACCCCCGCCCGTTCCGCCAGTAGTTCCAATGCTTCCCGAAATTCCAGGTTTTCGATCCGCATGACAAAGCTAAAGATATCTCCCCCGATGTCGCAGACCCAGCATTTGAACGATTGGCGCGTGGGATTGACCTGCAGGCTGGGGCGAGAGTCGTTATGCCAGGGGCAGAGGGCCTTAAATCCGCGTCCTTCGCGCCGCAAAGGCAAATACGAGCCAACCAAATCGACAATGTCGATGGCCTGGCGAATTTGATCTTTGGCGTCGAGGGGAAGCATCGGATTCCACCGAGTCGAAAGTAAGGGCCGAATGAAAAGCTACAAAACCAGTCCCATTTCCTGTTTTACCAAATGTGTCAAGTTGTGCGGAAATTTTTGTAAAAATTGCCCTTGCGACGTTTCAGGGTCGGGGCAATATAAAACTCCCCGGGAAATGAGTCAATCTCAGTCGCGAAGGATTGCAAGGGTGGCTAACTGCTTGTGCTGTATGGTGATAAGTGAAATGCCCCGTGTCGCCAAAAAAGATTTCCGCAACTTTTTTAAAGCTAGCAAAGACATCCCCTGCGGGGATTCATAATTCATGGCCCCTTCTGGTAAAATAGGGACGACCGGCCCCGAATCGTCCCTTTGACATTCCTGTTTTTTTACATAGAAAGCTTTGCGTGACTCACCCTACCGCCGATGACGTTACCACCCAGCCCAGCGAGGGGTGGCACTGCCTGCATCTGTTTTACCGTTGGGACCGCGCGGCGTTGCGGCAACTGAGTGGCGCGGAACTAGCCGCGGGTTCGCGGGAATTTTGCCAGATTTTGGATCCCGCCGGGCCGCATGCGCCGCTGCGGTTGCAAACGGGCATCACCACCGGGCACAAGGCGGACTGGGGGATCGTTGCCTTGGATCCGGACCCGCTGAAGCTGGACGCCATCAAAAACCGCCTGGCACGCAGTCCCCTGGGGCACTGCCTGCAAGCGGTTTATTCGTATGTGTCGCTAACGGAAGTCTCCGAATATGTCCCCACGGTGGAACAATACGCCGAGCGGCTGGTGGCGGAAGGAGAAACCGCCGGCAGCCCCGCCTACAACGCCAAGGTAAAGGCCTACGAAAGTCGCGAGGGAATGATGCGGCAGCAACGCCTGCAGCCCGATCTACCTCCCTGGACCAATGTCTGTTTTTATCCCATGAACAAATGGCGCGTGCCGGGGGCCAACTGGTACACCCTCCCTTTTGCCGAACGGGCCAAGCTGATGGCCGAGCATGGGCGGTCGGGGATGGCCTTTGGCGGCAAGGTGACGCAGCTTATCACGGTAGGCATTGGCCTGGATGATTGGGAATGGGGCGTCACCCTTTGGGCCCGCAATCCGGAATTTTTAAAGCACATTGTGTATAAAATGCGGTTCGACGAAGCGAGTGCCAAATACGCCGAATTTGGGCCGTTTTATACGCTGTATCTGGCGCCGCCGGAAAAGATTTGGGAGCACGGCTGTGGCGGCGAGAGGTAGAGGGTGTAGGAGGCGACTCCGTCGCCGAATGCCGCACAAAGCCGCCGATGGTAATGGAGACGGGAGATGAGAGTCGGGAGACGGGAGACGAGAGACGCTGATTAGCCGCGACGCGCAGCGGAGCGCGGACCTGCGGGACCGGAAAATACATTAGTCACGGAGTAAAGGAGGAGTCACCGAGAGGCACGGAGAAGATTTGTAGGAGGCGACTCCGTCGCCGAATGCCTTACAAAGCCGCCGATGGTATCGGCGGTGGCATTGGGAAGAAGTAGGTCCCGTCCGCCGGACGGGACACACGCATAGGTAACAAACCCGCCGATGGTAATGGAGACGGGAGACGAGAGGCAAGAGACGCTGTTTAGCCGCGACGCGGAGCGGAGCGCGTGGCTGTGGCACCGAATAATACAATTATCACGGAGTAACGGAGCAGCCACCGAGGGGCACGGAGAAGATCTGTAGGAGGCGTCTCTGACGCCGAACTGGAATTTGGTTTTTGGTGTCTGGTTTTTGATTTTGCTGCATATCATCCCGCAGGGATCACAGCCCATAGCGAGTGGTTGAGCGCAGCGATACCACCGGAAAGCGAAACATTTGATGCACTAATCATCCTAAAAGGATGACAGCAGGTTGGCGTAAACATATATTGCTTAACAGCAATCTTATACGCTTTCCAGCTAAATGTAGCGCAGCTAGCATTTTGTGTGGGCACCCAGCATAGATCGGTTATTCCGGATGACACAACCGCGTTGCGGTAGGAATTTTTGCTTGCGTATACCCTGGGTAGCCGCTGCGCGGCAACCCAGGGCTGAGTTTCTTAACCGCGTTGCGGTAGTTGGGTACCGCGAAGCGGTTCTGGATCATAGCCCACGGGTTGGAGCGCAGCGAACAACCCTGGGTAATAGGGCAACACCAACGACCCCTACTCCAACGGAGTTGCGTATTCTCTTGGTAGAATGGGTAATAACCGCGCTATGTTTACTTGCGATTGGTATTACAAACAAACCATCAACCCTATGATACGTCTTGGAGCAAATGGATCAGCAAATAATGCACAAAACAACAGAATTGTACCCCCGATCATAAGAGCGTGTCTTCAAATAAAGTATTTCCTATCGAGTCGTTTGAGCATGAGTGCGATCATGGAGATGTAAATCATGCTTTCACTGGATTCGGTATTTCGTTCGTAATCTCGACTGTGTCTGCGGCAGCGCATCAGCCAAGCG